>JAQFVO010000544.1 GCA_027942505.1 Endozoicomonas sp.
TTTCACCGAAACATGCTCAGCTTTCTGGATGACCTCCATCAGGTCTTGTAATATTGATATGAGTCCACCCTATGCACCAAAGGTCTCCAAACAAGCATAGGCCGTGTGCTCTGCCCGAAAGAACCCAAGAATCTTTTTCCTCTGCCTTTGAAGCGACCTCAGCCCAGAGCTAATTGCACTGAGAAATTGATCCTTTGTTTTCAGGGCTGCGTCCAATACGACCTGATTTGAGAGCACTCCAAACAAGCTCAACAGGGTTCAGTTCTGGGGAGTATGGCGGCAAAATATGAATATCAAGGAGTCGCTTCTCTCCACGAAGATATTTCATTACTTTTTTGGCTTTATGAGCAGAGTGGCCGTCCGTCACAATTATCACAGGACAGTCATGGGAGCTGACTATCTGCCTCAAAAACTTAATGAATACATCAGCGTTGAAGCGACCCTGTATCGTCATATAGCGCATGTGACCATTGCCACTGACGGCAGCAATCATGTTTATACCAAATCGCGCCCCCGTTTTGACGACAGTTGGAGTGTAACCTCGTCTGCCCCAGGTTGTACCGCTGTGGTAGTCTGATCGTATGCCACTTTCGTCAATAAAATAGATGATTGCGCCACTATCTTCTGCTTGCTTACGAAGCGCTGGATAGCGCGTATCCAGATATTCTCGTACTTTTTTTTTCGTCCTGTTGCCAGGCTTTTCGTACGGGTCGTTGAGGGGTTAGACCGATTCTCTTGAGCATCTTGCCGACGGCTGCCGGATGCATGGTAATATCAAATTCCGTCTTGATAACCGCGGCCACGATATCCCTTGACCAGAGAGCTTTGTAGAACCCGTAGTATGTCGGGTCTTTGGTAAGAATAATGTTGACCAGCGCCTCCTGTTGCTCTGGTGTTAGCTTGGCATTTTTGAAGTGACCGATTGGTCGTGTTTTCAGAGCTTCCATGCCACCTTTCCGATAACGGCCGATCCAGCGGTATATGCAGGAAGTGTCTGTGCCATATTCTTTGGACAAGCTCTGTACTGTCTCACCATCTATCCACTTCTGGATAGCTTCAATGCGGATGGCTTCTCTAAGGCTGTGGGAAACTTTGCGACCGTCTAGCTTGCTCATGGATACCTCAAAAACTGAAGTATCATTCTACTATGTTAGAGAGTGCAAAGCATCGGCCCATATCAATAGAAACTCGAACCTAGTT
>JAQFVO010000548.1 GCA_027942505.1 Endozoicomonas sp.
TAGCAGAATGCCCAGAAAACAAACCCGGCAAACAGGTAGCCTTCGACGGCAAAACCGAGCCAGGCCGGATCGTTCAGGCCGGCCTGAACAATGGCCAGCAAATCAAACAGCCCGATCACCAGCACCAGGCTGGTATCTTTAAACAGGGCAATAAAGGTATTCACAACCCCGGGAATCACCAGCTTCATGGCCTGGGGCAGAATAACCAGCACCATACCCTGCCAGTAGCTCAGCCCGAGGCTGTCAAAGGCTTCAAACTGCCCTTTGGGAATCGCCTGCAAACCACCGCGCACCACTTCGGCCATGTAGGCGGCCTGGAACATCACAATCCCAATCAGTGCCCGCAGCAGTTTATCGAACACCACCTGTTCCGGGACAAACAGCGGCAGCATCACCGAGGCCATAAACAGCACCGTGATCAAGGGCACACCGCGCCACATCTCAATGTAGGCGGTAGACAACGCCCGAATCACCGGCATATTGGAGCGTCGGCCAAGGGCCAGCAGCACGCCAAAGGGCAACGAAGCGATCATGCCACACAGGGCCAGCAACAGGGTGAGCATCAACCCGCCCCACTGATGGGTTGCCACGATCTTAAGCCCCAGCCCACCATAAAGCAGCCACCAGGACACCAGCGGCATCAGCAGCAAGGCGTAGCCCAGCAGCCACTTTTTACCCGGGGTTGCCTTAATGGTCAGCCAGCCAATCAACAGTACCAGCTGGAAAAAAAAGACATTGGCCCGCCACTGCTGATCCTGTGGATAAAACCCATAGATAAACTGATCAAGTCGTGCAGTGACAAAGGCCCAGCAGGCACCCTCGGTATTACAGGCAGTGCCGTCGCTGCCCCACCAGGTGGCATCCAGCAGCCCCCACTGCACCACCGGCGGCAGCAACAGGTAGAGCCCGTAAACAATCAACACGGTGGCGACGGTGCTGGGCAGGTTGGCAAACAGGTTGTTTTTACTCCATACCAGCAAACCAACGGATTGCCTGGGTGGCTTGCGGGCAGGAATCATCTGATCATTCATGCTTAGCTCCCTATCGCTCAATCAGCGCCACACGACGGTTGTAAATATTCATCAACAGCGACACGCTCAGGCTGATGGTGAGATACACGGCCATGGTCATGGCAATCACCTCCACCGCCTGCCCGGTCTGGTTCAGGGTGGTACCGGCAAAAACGCTGACCAGATCCGGATAGCCGATGGCGGTGGCCAGCGAGGAGTTTTTGGCCAGGTTGAGATACTGGTTGGTCAGTGGGGGAATGATCACTTTCATGGCCTGGGGAATAACCACCAGAGTCATCACTTTGCCAGGCTTCAGCCCCAGTGCTGCTGCCGCCTCTTTTTGTCCTTTGGGCACCGACTCAATCCCCGCCCGCACCACTTCAGCAATAAATGCAGCGGTGTAAATGGTCAAAGCGAGCAGCAACGCTCCCAGCTCCGGGA
>JAQFVO010000571.1 GCA_027942505.1 Endozoicomonas sp.
TCTCCTTTCAATGATGGATTTTTCTAAAATACGAACTCTTGGTACCTGAAGCTGTTTTGTCAAATCCATTTGCCGCGGTCTTCAGGAAATGAACGTTGCCTATGGCGGCACGCTGCATCAGAAAGTACATGAAGTCGGTCTGTTTATGGAACATCGGGAGGATAAAACTGCGCCACTCGATGTTCAGTATGGGCTGGCCCACGCCATCGCCATTGAGCCAGGCGGCATTCTGGCCACCATTGCCGGCACCGGCGCACAAATGGTTAACACAGTGCACGGGCAAGGCATTGACCGTTTGGGCACCGGGCTGCAAGTGGAGGCCCGGGCACCGGATGGCCTGATTGAGGCTATTTCGGTGACTGACAGCAAGCAGTTTACCCTCGCCGTTCAGTGGCATCCTGAATATCGAGTTACTGACAACCCCTTCTCCATGTTGATCTACCAGGCATTTGCCGACGCCTGCCGTTTACGACAAAAACAACGATCGCAAGGCTAGCGATAAGAAAAGACGACCATGAAAAAACTATCAAGCTGGTTAAAAGAACATAAAATCACCGAGGTTGAAGCGGTCATTGCCGACTTTACCGGTATCGCCCGGGGCAAGATCATGCCCAGCAGCAAGTTTATTGCTGAAAAAGGCATACGCCTGCCAGAAGATATTCTGATTCAAGGCGTTACCGGAGACTATGTGGACGATGACCTCTATCCACAACTGATGAACGCCGCCGAGATCGACATGGTTCTCAGACCCGACGAGTCTGCAGTACACAAAGTACCCTGGGCCCTGGAGCCGACGGCGCTGGTCATCCATGACTGTTACAACAAACAAGGTAACCTGATCGATATTGCACCAAGAACCGTGCTGAAAAATGTGCTTGCCCTCTACAAGGCCAAGGGCTGGACGCCGGTGGTCGCTCCGGAGCTGGAGTTTTATCTGACCGAGAGAACCGCCAACCCCGACTACCCATTGCGCCCGCCGGTCGGTCGCTCAGGTCGGGCGGAGTCGGGCCGCCAGTCCTACAGCATCGATGCGGTCAATGAGTATGATCCATTGTTTGAAGATGTCTACGACTGGTGTGAAGAGCAGGGGCTGGATGTGGATACCCTGACCCATGAGGCCGGCACTGCGCAGATGGAAATTAACTTCCGTCACGGTGATGCGCTGTCCCTGGCCGACCAGATTTTTATCTTTAAACGGACGGTGCGTGAGGCGGCGTTAAAGCACAATATTGACGCTACATTCATGGCCAAACCCATCAGTGGTGAGCCCGGCAGCTCCATGCATCTGCACCAGAGTATCCTTGACCGTCAGGGCAGGAACATTTTTTCGGATGAGGACGGCAAACCGACAAAAATGCTCTATCACTACGTTGGTGGCTTGCAAAAACATGTGAGCGAGGCGATGCCGTTGTTCGCTCCCAATGTAAACTCGTATCGCCGTTTTCTTCGCGACACCTCGGCTCCAGTGAATCTGGCCTGGGGTATTGATAATCGCACCGTCAGCTTACGCATCCCCGGATCATCAGGCACCAACCTTCGTGTCGAGAACCGTCTGGCCGGGGCTGATGCCAACCCTTACCTGGCCTTTGCCGCCTCCTTGCTGTGCGGTTACCTGGGGATGATTGGTGAAATCGAGCCAGCGCCTGCGGTAACTGGTAGCGCTTTTGAGGATTCAAACGACAAAAGACTTCCATTAAACCTCGAAGAGGCGCTGGCCTTGATGGAGCAGAGCGATATTCTCAAAGAGACACTGGGCACCATGTTTGTTCGCTCTTACGTCGAGGTAAAGCGCGCTGAATACCAGAATTTCAAGGAAGTGATCAGTTCCTGGGAGCGAAAGTACCTGCAACGGACGGTTTAAAGGCAGGAGAAAATAGCGACCGTCCATTTCGTACAGGGATTGTACGGGATGACAGCCAAATCAGTGATTGTTTCTTAACAGACAGACGCTTAATTCTAGCGTGAGTGACACCGCTTAGGAGTTGTCTTTAATTAATTTCCACATTTCAGGACGCTACCCGCGAAGGCCCAACCGGTTGTGCTTTTGCGGGCAGCGGGTAGCGGGTAGCGTCCTTGGAAATGTGGAAATTATTGCAGGACAATTCCTTACATACCACTGCGATATTTCTTGTGATCAACCACACCGCTACTGCGCACTTGCGCCAGTGCCAGGCCGTACTCCCTGAGCAACTTCAGGCAGTAGTCAGCCCGCTGCCAAAGGTGTTGGTCCCCCTCCGGATCATCACCGGTAAAGACACGCTCCACATGGCGAATCAACAGGTGGTCGGGAAGATAACAGATGCGGCTGTTTTTGTAGCTGCTGCTTCTAAGTTCCACAATCGGGTATGAACCGCCCTGCCCAGCCGAAATTGCGGTGATCAGGGTTGGTTTATGCCCCAGTTCAGCAGGACCAAAGAGCAGGAAAAAGTTTTTCAATCCGGCCGGCACCATTCCATGCCACTCCGGCGCTACGACAATCAGGGCATCAGAGGCTTTCAGCGTCTCTCGCCAGGGTGCCAGCTGGGTTCGCCACTGGGCGTCACCAGCCCAGACGGACTCATCCCAAAGCGGCAGTGGATTGCCAGCCAGAGAGAGCATTACCACAGAATCAAATAGCGACAGCTCATTGGCCCTGTCAGTCAGAGCCTTGCCGATGCGTTCACTTTGGGACTCATTGCGGTGACTGCCGCAGACAATTGCCAGTTGCATTTCTTATTCCTGTTTGTGACAAACACGTTTCTCGCCAACGTTAAGTGATTCTTGCTGCTGTTTTAGCTGCGAATCAGCTTCGGCCAACATGCCACTGAATACAACCGCTGAGC
>JAQFVO010000646.1 GCA_027942505.1 Endozoicomonas sp.
TCTCGGCATCATTCGCAGTCCAGGCAAGAATGCCCTCATCAGTGAGGCGGCGCAGCACAGGACGTTTCACGTATCTCAACTGTTGGTAGTCTTTGGGTGAGCGTAGCTGCTGATTCCGATCCAGAACCTCTTCGTGGATAATTTTGTTAATTGCAGGCAGGAAGCCCGATCCGTCATTCTCAATCAAGCTGTTGATATTATCCACCAGCCACTTGGTCAGGGATTTTCTACGCAGGGCACTGGCACACCAATTCTCATCATCACTGTCGGTCTTTCTTGCCAGATAGCCCTGGGATGCCAGGTAAGAAGGGATATTAAATACCGCTGGTATGCGCTGTGCTGGCTGATCCTTCGGCTCAAGCACTTCCAGTACGTCATGGTCGGTATCGGTATAAATAATCTCAATATTGTCATCACGGAACACATCCACGAAAGCCAGGGCCATCAATTTGTTACCGCCAGTGGCGTTGAAGATCAACCGATGTTTGGGCCATGACTCTTCCAGCTCTCCGCGCAGGTCCAGTGCATACTCTGCCAGTCGCTTGATACCGCTGTCGGGCAGCTCTTTACGAATGTCCAACTGTTCCGGTTGATAATCGCCGTGGGTCGTCAACCACTCCTTTAGCTCCTCAGCCTTTCGTGCCATTTTCTGCGACTGAACGATAACTACCCGGTCAGGCCTGCGGGCAGCTATCGGTAAAATATTGGCTGCACTTTGTGCCGAAGCAATACATACCATCAGGGTTAATCGGTTTGCTTTTGTCATTATTCGATTTCCTGTATTTCCCTCGAATGGCTGAGACAGTACTGCCCCAACCCCATCACACTGTTTTTGCCCAGATGCAGGTATTGCCCAAGCGCCAACCAGCTATACAGCTCCCGGGGAACTCCCTGTAAATGGATTTCCACCAGGTATCCGGTCAATCTCATGGTTTGCTTTTGTCTGGCTGAATAACGGCTCAGCGCAACGGGTTGCAGCAACGCATTGAGACTGACCTGTGCAAACCAGCTCTGAAACTGCAACCAATCGGGTACAGACTGATGAAGATAGGACTGGCTGAGCAGATGGATTCTTCTCAGCAGGGCCTTGGCCAGAGCGTGGGGGGTTAATGCGGCACAGGGCAGTAGCTTGCCTGCACTCATCAACCGCATGGGGGTCTCAAGGCAGAGTTTGAGCTTTTCTTCGGCGCTATCATCGACAGCGGCCAAATCCAGTTCTGGCTGATGAGGCAGAAAAAGGCCGGCAGTGCTGTCATAAACCGGTTGCCACTGCCCGTCTGGTAATTGAACCGCGACAGACCTGAGTCGCCCTGTCTGGCGTGAACGGCCAATACCTTGCTCAAAAGCCCGACGCCAGACATCGGTAATCAATGGCAGATAATCCAGTGCCGGACCGAACAGGACCATGGAAAATGTCAGGTAATGCTGCCGGGGTATTTTATCCAGTAACGGAAAACGGAAGATGAGTGGCGGCGCGGCATCAGTAAACCTGGCTCCGGGTTGATTTACCGGTGCAAACAGCAACCGGTAGGCACATTGCTGCGGACAGGGCTTAGCGAGACCGTGCCCGGAACAGACCAGGCGCTTCAAGGTATTGCCAAAGACGCTACGCAGCAGGGAGCTGGCAAAACGCGGCAACAGCAGGTCACTGTCCATCTGCACCCGGAATTGATAGACCGCCAATGGCCAGCGGCTCATGCATAAATGTGTGAATGTCGAGACTGGTTGAGGTCTCA
>JAQFVO010000445.1 GCA_027942505.1 Endozoicomonas sp.
TCCATACCGACGCGATACCATTCGAGCATGGTAAATTCCGGATTGTGACGACCACCGGCTTCACCATTGCGAAATACTCTGCCCAGCGAGTAAATATCGCCACTGCCAGCGCAAAGCAGTCGTTTCATGGCAAATTCTGGTGACGTGTGCAGGTAGCAATTTTGGGAGTTTGTGCGGCCAATCGGGCAAAATTGCGTGGTAAAGCTCTCGATATAGGCATCAACGGTGGCATGAGCGGAGAGCATCGGGGTCTCCACCTCAAGAACGCCACGGGCATCAAAGTATGTCCTGATTTCCCGTAACAGCCGAGCCCGTTTCTGCAGAGTCGGCATGGATGCTGAAGGATGCCACAGGCTGTGAGTCATGGGAGTCTCGTCCGGTTAAGATTGCCTGTGCGTACTTTATAGTTCTGGCGAGAAAAAAGCCCATAAATTGTCTTCTAACCCTGTCCAATGGCGTGGTAACAAACGGTCCTGCTCATGGTTGCAGTCAGGGTAGAAGACAAATATACAATATTAAAGAATAATACAGACTGATCGGGAATTACTTCGCTTCTCGAGCTTGTCGAACCGGTCATGAAGTTCACCCACCCCTTGTTGCAGTAATTTCAACGAGGTTTGCAGCTCGTCAATTTTTCGCTCAACGGCCAGCCTGATTATTTCACCACCGTCACGACCACCAAGCTCTAGCAGCGCCTTGGTCAGCTCAGCCGAGCCATCATGTTTGGCTTTGATGTAAGCCATGTCCAACAAGTGTTGCTGGTTTGGTGTGAGAGTTATCCCCGGTATCCTCAGCATTGTCCTCAACGGTTTAACCTGACGTACCAGGATCCCGTTTATATAGTCAAATGTGTAAATATTGCAGTCGAACAGTTTCCGGTTGATCTTGTGTAACAGGGCACTAACCTTCTTATATTTCAGTGGGCATTTGGCTGCAGCCCAAATATGTTCATATTTGGTTGCCGGCGTGAAATCATCTTGCTGCAGAAACTTTTCCACCAGCTTGTCAATCGCCGTTTGAGTCTCGTCATTGGCAACAGCATTCATTGACAGCAGCTTGTCTGCACTTGCCAGGCACGTGGCACTGTCGATTTCACAGTTGTAATCATCAGTGACGGTAGAGTGGCGCATAAAGCGCGTCAGGGCATCATTGCGAAACCCCTGGTCAGACCAGTGTTCAGGCAGGAATACAACCGTGGCTTTCAGCTCGATACTCATGTCGAGCAGAGATGGGGCGGCCACGTCATTGTTCATTTCGGCCTTTTCCGTATCATTGGCTGGATTAAGCTTCGGCTCAGGTTCCGTGGTGAGCTTTTTGGTGTCGCGCTGACCCACTTTGGGTGTGCGAAGGTAATGAACTGCATGTATGCCTTCGTCGTTTTCCGGGAGTATGCTGGCTGCTGTGTAGCGCCTGGATGGGGCACCTTCGACCTCTTGGGGATTCCTGGCATCACATGGTGACAACTGCCTATCAGCATTGGGTGCTGTCCCGGGTGCATAAGTGAAGTAAATTTGCATGGCACTTTCCTTTGATTGACTGGCCTTTTTAGTTATTAGAAAAAGGAGAATGAGAGGTAATAAATAAATACTGTACTGAGGTTTGGATTGTTTTTTTCCAAGATAGTTCCGCTGGGCGGTCAGACGGGATGTTGTTTGCGGGGGGAGGATGATGCTTGTGAGGGAGGGAAAGCGCCCCTCCCTCAGTTAATCATTTCACACGGCCGACGTATTCACCGGTGCGAGTGTCAATCTTGAGAATCTCACCTTCAGTGATGAACAGCGG
>JAQFVO010000456.1 GCA_027942505.1 Endozoicomonas sp.
AGATTTGAGGACTATGTCGGGCAGACGTCGGTACTGGGCTACCTGGTCAAGGATGGCCGTGGTATCAAAAGCTGGCATCATTTTGCTAACCTGCTTTACATTCGTCACAAAATGGGGCTGACCGGAGCTGACGCCGTTAACAAAGTGGCCGATGAGATTGGTGACAACCCTCATTTCTTTATCGGGGTGGACAAAAAGGCATAACGCCCTGCATGTTGTGCATTTCAGCGTTGATACAACAAGATGTCCAGGGACGCCGTCCGCTGCCCGCAAAAGCACAAACGGTTGGGCCTGTGCGGGTAGCGTCTTGAAATGTGGAGATTATTTGAAGACAACTCGTTATGACAGATCAAGGAGCTGTTTCTTTAACTGTCTGATCGCACAATCAAAATATCCATAAGCAAGCTTTTAGCTATTGATTATTTGAACTTTTATACCTTTTTAAGCATCAAACCAGCATTCTCATTATTAGAGTCTCCATTCGTTATGCAAGTTGTCAGTGGAAAAACGCAACCATTGCCTGTTAGCGTCACGCCGGGCGAAGATCCCTGCTGCGTCTGCCACGAGGTATTCGATGCCAGTGACAGGGCCGTTGTGCAGACCCGTTGCCAACATCTGGTCCACCTGAAATGCATTTCCCAGTGGTTTGATCCCTCTCCCCCGGTGAGCAGCAGAACCTGCTACTCGTGCCAGTCAGAGGCCTTGCCACTGCTTCTGGTTGCCACCGATCAAGACTGCTTCATGCACCCGGCACTGGCAGGGGCATTGGAGGGGGACCTGCCAACGCTCAGGCAGTTGCTGGCAACCGACCCGATCATTATTTCACTCATGTTTAGTGAGCCGAGCACCAAGAGTAAACTCACCTTGTTGATGGCCGCTGTGGAAGGTCAGCATTACCAGGTTGCCCAATACCTGCTGGCGTTGGGAGCCGAGGTCAATGCAGTAAAGACGGATGCCGGGGATAAAAACGGCTCAACAGCACTGATGCTGGCCTGCGAAAAAGGGTATCTGGACATTGTTTGCCTGCTGCTGGAGCAGGGTGCCAACGTCAATGCCGTCCAGAGTGGAGCAGGGACACGAAACGGTGCCACAGCCCTGGTGCTGGCCTGCGAAAAAGGGTATCTGGATATTGCCCGGCTGCTGCTGGAGCAAGGCGCCAACGTTAATGCCTCTCTGAACAATGCCGGGTCGAACAACGGTTGGACGGCCCTGATATCCGCCGCCCAAAAGGGGTATTACGACATCGTAAATCTGCTGTTGGACTATAGCGCCGATGTCAATGCCAGCCTGACAAACGCCGAGGAGGACACTGGCATCACAGCCCTGGCTCTGGCTGCAAGGGCAGGGCATCTGGAGACTGTCAGGCTATTGCTGGAACGTGGTGCCGACGTGGATGCCGGCCACACCGATTATGGCAGCGGCATGCCAGCCCTGCCAGCGGCCACCGAAGCAGGGCATCTGGAGATTGTCGAGCTGTTGTTGAAATATGGTGCCAGTGTCGATGTTGGCCACGAAATGGATGATCAGCACGGCTGCACAGCCCTGATGTCAGCTGCCAAACGCGGTCGTCTGGACATTTTACGTGTTTTGCTCGACCACGGCGCCGACGTTAACGCCGCCTCCCATGGTGGCGGCACGGCCTTGATGTGGGCTGATCATCTCGACATTGTTCGGCTGTTACTGGACAAAAAAGCTGACGTCAACGCTATTTCCATATGTGGTTGTACACCGTTAATCCTGGCTACCGAGTGTGAGAATATGAACCTGCTCCGGCTGTTGTATGAACGTGGTGCCTCCATCAATACGGCTGGTATCGATGGCTGGACAGCTCTGCTTTGCGCCATTGAGACCGGTAATCTGGAGGTTATCCAATTTTTATTGGAGCACGGTGCCGACGTTAATGTTGCCGTGAAGAATTACCATAATCACGACAGTCTTACCGCCCTGATGCTGGCGGCGAGGAGCGGGGCCTACGATACCGTCAATCAGTTGCTGAAGTACGGTGCCAACATTGATGATGTTACTGAAGATGGGAAAACTGCGTTGATGATTGCTGTTGAGGAAGGGCATCTGCAAACGGCAACCATGCTTCTGGACAAGCGTGCTGACGTCAATGCAGGAATGGACGGCGGCTACACACCCCTGATGCAAGCTACGCGAGGTATGAACCTGGAAATGGTCCGTCTGTTACTGAAGCACGGTGCCAGCATTGATGATGTCACTCAAGATGGCAAAACCGCGTTGACGATTGCTGTTCAGAAAGGGAATCTGCCAATGGCGACCTTGCTTCTGGACAACGATGCTGATGTCAATGCAGGAAGCTGCACACCCCTGATTCAAGCTACCCGGGGTTGGCACGTGGAGATGGTCGGTCTGTTACTGGAGCGTGGTGCCAGCGTTGATGACGTCACTGAAGATGGCAAAACCGCGTTGATGATTGCTGTTGAGAAAGGGAGTCCGAAAATGGCAACCTTGCTTCTGGACAATCATGCTGACGTCAATGCAGGAATAGACGGCGGCTGTATATCCCTTGCCCCATATAAGAATCAGGAGTTGGCCCTGCTGTTGCACAAACATGGCACACTTCCCCCGCCCAAGCGCAGTTGCCGCCTCTTCTGAGGAGTTGTCCGGAAATAATTTCCACATTTCAGGACGCTACCCGCCAAGGCCTAACCGTTTGAGCTTTTGCGGGCGGCCGGTAGCGTCCCCTGGTGCACCAGAAAGAATGGACCCCGTTTTCATTTACCCGACCAACGGAGATTATTTTTACAGCGATCTAAGAACCCTCGCCCGATAGGGCGGGGAGTGTCAGCTATCATCGTTTCCGGATATTTAGTCTACGCTTGAGTCCCGAAGTGCAGTCGTTGGTGAATTGCCCAACAGACTATCTGGCAGTTTGATTTTCTTTGCAAACGGTCGGGGGGGCCAATATGCAGGTCAACAGTCGTGGAAACCAGACTCCTCTGGTTGGTACAAGGGGCAGTGAAGCAAGCACTCAGATTGGGATCAGTGAGTCTCGTCGGGAGTGTAAACAGCATCTTTCGGGGTCAACGCTCGAGCCATTGCTCCAGCATCCACATGATGGCAAAGGTGAGATAAGCCAGGAGCGAGTCAGTTGTCTGCCACCGGACAGTTATAGCAACAGCCACTTCAGGACCAAAAAATATCCGCACCTGTTCTTTTCCAAACCATCAGGGCAGACTGACGACACGCCTTTGCTGATCCCCACGGGTGAAAAGCTTTTTCATTGCGGGCTATGCGATAAACACTTTACAAAAAAAAACACTCTGCTCAGACACTGTCGTGGCCACACGGGTGAGAAGCCCCATAAGTGCACTGATTGTAATAAACGCTTTGCGCGAATAGAT
>JAQFVO010000839.1 GCA_027942505.1 Endozoicomonas sp.
TGAAAGGCGAAGAAAAGGAGTAAAGTTCGCTACCAAACAGAATGTAACCTACATGAATACATCCAAACATGAAGACAGCGAATACAACTGAACACTGAGCGAGTTCTTAGCAGATCCTTTCATTGTATGAAATAAATGCCTCACGTGGGAATTCAATTTGAGCAAGATACAGCGGCTGTCGATCGACGGCTCTACTGTCGATGATTATATTTCTTTGCAAAACAACGGAGCACAGTTTGAAGGACCTGGCGATTCACCGCTGACGATGCGCGTGGAGTACCGCGATGGGCAGCACTATTTTAACGTTTTAGTCCGCTCCGATGTCACCCCATTCAAGCGTACTGACAATCATTGTGATTTTCCTCTTGAGAGCGCGAAAGATGTGGGTAAAGCAAAGTGCTGCAATGGAGAGAATCAGATGCAGCAGGTGAGACATATTTATGCTGAGCCGCTCAAAAGTGGCTGGTTCCATGTGCGGTTTCATGCACAGTTCACTTACTACTGGAGTAACAGCGACGTCTATGATCCCGAATATATCAATTTTGGTATTAATGACGAAGAATCCGTTTTTAGCTTTTCCAGCATCGGCAATAATAACCGTGACAGCAAATCAACACCGTCTGGCTATCACGCCCAGTTTGGAATTTCTGATGCATCAGATAGCTCGGTGTATGTTCGTATAAAAAATCCCGATGTGAAACCTGCCCGCAGCCGATTTGCATTGTCTTCTATCTTGGATGATGGGAAGACACAGAATGTAATTGGTGGGTGTCCGATGTATTGTTATTTGTTTAAAGATAAATTTCTCTGCCCTGACCAGAATTGGGCTGAATAATTCTGGGCAAAGTAGGTATGGATCAGGCATTTGTGGCCTGGTTCGACCGTATTAATACCCTGCGGCGGTAAATCTTGTTAAGTTGCTCTGGCGCAGTCGGGTGTGGCCTGGTGATTAACATTTTGTCTTTATATTCGGGTTAACAAAAAAGAATCTTGCCCGGCAGCTAAAATCGGGATTTCCGATTCATTGAGCATCCGGGTGTCGAAGTGTTTGTTCAGCAACAGACAATTCAGTTGCTGGTCCGAGAATTTGATAGCTAACGTCAGCTGGATTGTAATACAGCAACATGCCGGCAATTATCCATTTTCTTTGATGGGCAGATATCATAAAAGCTGTTTTACCGTCCTTCCTGACGGCATTGATATCAGCACCATTGTCCAGTAATAATTTGACTATATCCCGGTGGCCATTTTCGATAGCCTGCATCAAAGGTGTATGGCCACTCTCCATTTTGGTATTGACGTTAGCGCGCCGGGACAGTAAAAGATAAATTATTTTCCGTGACGATAACGTAACGGCACGCATCAAAGCGGTTTCGCCTGAGTGAGTGGCCTGATTAATGTTGGTGCTGCGTTCCATTAACAACCAGAGCATCCGCGAATTCTCACGACTAACAGCCAGATGAAGTGCTGTAAGGCCTTTCTCACTGGTGACATTGACGTTAGCTTTATTATCCAGTAAAAGCTTGACTATGAGCAAATGTTGTTGGTCGACAGCATGCATCAGGGCCGACCAGTCATGATTGGTGGCATTCTTGTTGGTCACTGTGGCATTAACATTTGCACCACAATTGATCAGTAGTTTTACGATTTTGTATTTACCCCATCGAGAGGCCCGCATTAAGGCTGTCCAGCAGCTGATTTTCCCGGCATCGTCCTCCCAGAGAGAGAAAGCATTGACGTCGGCGCCGCGTTCCAGCAACAGCCGGACCATCTCCAGATTGCCTTCTTCAACGGCCATCTCCAGGCTTGTCCAGCCGGAGTTCTCGCCGGCATTAACCTGGACAGCATTGACGTTGGCGCTGGACGCCAGCAACAACCGGACAATTTCCAGATGACCTTCTTGAACAGCGGACAACAGGGCCGTCCAGCCAGAGTACTCGCCAGCATCGACCTGGACAGCATTGACGTCGGCGCCGGACGCCAGCAACAACCGGACAATTTCCAGATGGCCTTGATGAGCAGCGGACATCAGGGCCGTCCAGCCGGAGCGCTCGCCGGCATCAATTTGGGCAAAATCGACGTTAGCGCCGTGCTTAAGCAACAGACGGACAATGTCCAAATAGCCTTTTTCAGAAGCCTGCATCAGGACAGTCCGGCCATTGTATTTCCTCCCGGGATCATTCAGGGCAGCATCTTCATCTGCACCATAATTCAGTAAAAGGCGGACAATCTCCAGGTTCCCATATAAGGTAGCCTGAATCAGGGATGTATGACCTCCCTCGGCATTGACGTCAGCATGGTTGGCCAGTAACAAGTCCGTGATTTCCAGACTCTCTTGCTCAATGGCAATTATCAAA
>JAQFVO010000879.1 GCA_027942505.1 Endozoicomonas sp.
TGCGTGAACAAAGCATAAGGGTCATGCAATGACCATTAACAACAACGACGTGAAGCTCTTTGAAAGCCAGCGCCTGAGCGACGAGGAAGACGGCGGAGGACGAGTAACAGGCCAGGAGGTCATCGATGGTAACGTCAATAATCTCTTTCAGGATATTTCCCGGATCGACCGCACCGTCGGCAATGTGGTGCTGCGCAAGATGTTTATCGGGATCAGTACCGATAATAACGATACCTATCTGGGCAGCCATTTGATCCAGACTGAACCGCCCAAGGACAAAAACGTCAGCGTTTTGTTATTCAATACCGACAGCCAAACCGATGAACGCATTGATGCCAGGGACCGAATCAAGGGCTATATGGTGCCGAGCATCCGGGCCTCCTGGGAACTGGTGGGAGATCAGTTGAAAGGCCAGCGAGCTTTTGTCGGCTATCAGCGTGAGGAGCTGGCCATCCTGGAAACTGGAAGCAAAAAAAGGAAGAGCAAAAAAGAGCAAAAAAACAGCAAAAAAAGGACACCCACTTTTTTTCAGTTGAGAAATTTATGAGTGTCCTGCTCCTCTTTTTCTTGAGCGATCAGGAACCCACGCCTGCGCGGCCCGGCCCGATAAGGCTGTCTCTTAGTCACAAATGTTCATGACGATGGTTTCGTCACCCTCTGTCATGAAAGCTTTATTAGCCACGGAGACACAGAGGAAAAGCTTTTTTTCTCTTCTCCGTGTCTCTGTGCCTCCGTGGCAATTTTCTTTCGCGGCAAATATTGGAACAGGGAGGTGAACCCGGTCAGATGGTGCCGCGTAATCCCTGTACACAACGGTGAAAAAGCCCCCTCTCTGTCATCCCTTACATGGACTGTAAGGGATCCACGTCACAGGGAGGTGAATGCCTGGACAGATGGCTATTCCTGCCAAGTGAATTCCGTACAATCCCTGTACGGAATGACAACGGTGAGAGAGGTCATCCCCTCCTCCCCTCATCCCGTAAATGGACTGCGCGAGAAGGGATTTAAGACTTGCGACTAAGAGACAGCCCGATAAGGCGGGGAGTGTCAGTCTCAAATATAAAGCCCACCAACATTAATCTAAATCATTCTTAACCCCGTCATCGCTTTGTCCACACTCGGAGTAAAAGGTCGCAGTGGTGTTCGTAAGGGGGAGTTGATGCCCTTATCTCTGGAGTCACTGAAGAATGGTTTTGTTCGCTATAACAAGGCTCTTGCTGAAAAAGCAAAAATTGAGGGTAGGCCAGTGCCGAAGTCATTCTCTGCCAGAGACATTCGCCGTACAGTGAAGAATTTGATGATTGACGCCGGGATTGAGCGGGAGCCGAGAAATCTTCTTCAGTCCCACGCCCAGACCGGGGTCGACATAGTGCATTACGAACGGCATGAACATCTACTGGAGAAACGGAAAAGTATCCGCCAATACGACGCCCTGCTGGATAAAATCCTGAAGGGAGAAGAGGTCATACTTGTGGATATGGATACATACCGGCAGCAGAAAGAAGTCGGTCTTTTATAGTCGAACAGCAATAAGCGAAAAATGCAGCACACTCCAGAGCAAGAAAACAGTCATGTGGCTGGTAGAGCTGCCTTTTCCCAGTTAACGGAGTATTACCATATGAAGCCAGACAGTAGTCCCCAGTACATTACCGATGATAAGGGCAATCGGATGTCTGTCATCTTGCCGGTGAATGACTATCAGGAACTGTTGGACGACCTGGAAGACTTGGCTGCCGTTGCCGAGCGCCGGGATGAGAAAAGCATTTCCCACGACGACGTGATAAAGCACCTGAAGGCCAGCGGTAAGCTATGAAGAATTACACGTTGCGCTGGAAGCGTTCTGCCCTGAAAGAGCTGGAGGAGCTGCCCAGAGCCACGGTGATCAAGCTGGTGGCACTGGCGGAGTCTTTGGTGGCCGTTCCTTTCCCTGAAGGCTGTCGCAAATTGTCCGGTGCGGAACATACCTGGCGGGTCAGGACAGGCAACTACCTAACTCAACATCTTTAAATCATATCCTGACTCCCAAGCCATTCCGAAAAATGCCTTACGGGAGTCAAGGACATGACCACTAGCAAAACCCCTTCAATAAAAAACAAAACTTGCCCAGCCTCTGCCGCTGACCAAAAAACCACCATCAGTCAGAGCAGTGATGTCAGAACACCTGCATCTGCACAGCAAAAAAACCTGACATCTATCGTCGTTTACCTCACCAACCAGCAAGTACGCAAACGCTACCAGATCGGCAATACCACGCTGTACCGCTGGATTAATGATGAACAGACCCACTTTCCAAAACCACATCAGTTAGGGCCACGATGTGTCCGCTGGTTGCAATCCGAACTGGAAGCTTGGGAGTCGCAACAGGCCTGATTGGTATTGCCGCCGGCCACTGCTCAAGGCTGAGTAGTGAATCAAGCAGCTGAAGCTGAACCGTTGAAAAAGGCTTTGGCTTTATCAAGTCCGCAGAATGAAGTTCGTTGACCAATGAAAAGGCTTCCCCCGTATGCAAGGCAATTATTTATTCCGCCTCAGACCAGGCTGCTCATGCTTTACATCAATGCTCCGGGGTGCTGGTCGGCAGCATAGCGCGACCAGTCACTGGGCCAGTTTAATCACATGGTCTTGCCAAATATTGAGCATACCAATCAGTATCGCTGGCCGGTTGGGGTTGCGTAATCACCGGTGTTGATTTTGGAAACTCCGGGCAGTCGGAAATAGAACACCTGATCGCAGTACTTGCTGAAGCCGAGGCTGTTGAGGTGGCCATAAGGCAAATGCTCAAAGGCCAAATCATCGCTTACCTGCGAGAAGAACAAGAGTCAGTCGCATGAAAACAGTGAAAACGACCGTCATTCCGCTGGCAACCAGCGAAGAGTCTGATCAAAAACAGGAACCGCTTTACAAAAGTGGTCATATTTATAATCAGCACTTTTATCCCAACGGCACCGAGCGGAATAAGCAGGCCAACAGAAAGGCAATGGCAAAACTCGGCGAGCAGCTGGGTGAGGATAAACCAGCACCGGCAAAAGCAATCAGGGCATTTTATCAAAATGATCAGAGTAGCAGTCCTCCCGAAGACACCGACAATGAAGTTCACCTCAATACCATGCCCAAAGTCCCGACTAATGCATTCCCCCCAGATCTTCAGTCTGCGGTAGATGTCGCCTGTTATGGAACAGAAGCCAACCCTATGGCCGTGGCACTGCATTATGCTGTTTATCTTGCTGCACACATTGGTCAGCAGCGTTACCTCCGAATCGGCAATGAGAAGCACAGTCTCGATTTTTACGGCTTGCTGGTGGGCAGAACCGGCAAGGTAAAAGGCACTGCCGAGGCTCAGGCTCGTTACATTGAGCAGTTGGCCGTGACAAAATTGCAGAAAAAATACGGTTATAAGCCACCACGTAAAGTGTCTGGCCTGTCATCTGGCGAAGGTTTGATCGAAGCGCTCAAAAACCCCAAAGGTGATGATGAAGACGACAAGTTCACGGTAGATAAAAGACTAATGATCACAGAGTCGGAATATGCTAATGTCTTGACTCAGGATCAACGAGGCGGCAATACGCTCTCTGTCGTACTCAGAGATGCCTACGACGGCAAAACATTATCTAACCTTACTGTCGGTTCGAGAACTGCCACCAGTCCCCACATCAGTATTATTGGGCATATCACGCCGGGTGAATTACTTGGTCATAAATCCTTCAGGTCACAGTCTGTCAATGGTGCACTGAATCGGAACCTGATCTTTTTCGCCAACCGTCTTTTGCCAGAGTCGATACCGAGGCAATACACCCCCGAAGAGGAGGAAGACTTGTCGAACTGGTTTGCCGAGTCCATTCATCGCGCACGGGATCAACACTGCTCAGATGACTATCAGCAGCAGGGCAGAGAAATGATCATGTCTGAACCTGCCAAAGAAGTTATCACCCGCGAGTATAATCGCAGGGAGGCAGAGCAAGATGCCATGCCCGAGCATTTAGCTAACCTGGTTTCGCGCCACAGGGTCTTTGTCTGGCGACTGTCGGCTATTCTGGCCTTAATGGATGGGACGGACATCATAACAGCGGACCATGTCGAACAGGCGTATCGCTGGCTGGATTACTCTCTGGCCAGCATTCGTTACCTGCTCGGCACAGCAAGGCAGGAAGCTGAGCAGGAGGCGGTCATGAGTCTGGCCGATACCATTTACAACTTCGTGCTCACCCATAACAACGGTGAAGGTACTTCCGCCACAGAAATCCATCAGGTCTTGTTTAAAGGCAACAAAAAGGCAGGGGATATTACTCCAGCTCTAAAGGCACTGATAGACTCTACACCACCCAGGGTGGAGCAGTTTCAACCTGAGAGAAAAGGTCGGGGAAAAAAGAAAACCATCTTCGTACCATTCAAGGTGAAATAAAAGAATTTACGTAATTATTCTACGGTCCCTGAATCGCGGGGGTTATAAAGTTCGTGCCCTATTACGCAGATAAAACGGGTTACGAATTATGACCCTCGTTCTCAATGCTCAGGCCAACATTGAATTTATTCGTATCACCAAACCAATTCGTCACTGGTGTACGAAGAATATAACCCTGTAGTCATGCAGCCTGTAGTCATAAATTCGTAACTTCGTTTTTTCCGCTGGCGTAACCAATTACACCTGTTTACCCCTTCGACATTTATGCGACAATGCTCCAAAATCCAGCCCCATGACTGAATGCACCGCCATGCCTACCGACAAATCCAGGCTTACTGAGTCCGATATCGTTTCCAAGTTTATCCTTCCGGCTATCAAAGACGAAGGCTGGGACGATATGACCCAAATCCGCCAGGAAGTGAAACTGCGCGACGGTAAGGTGGTGGTTCGTGGCCAGACGGCAGCGCGAAAAAAAGTCAAATCGGCGGATGTAGTTCTGTACTACAAACCGGGTTTGCCGCTGGCAGTGGTGGAAGCCAAAGCCAATCAGCATGAGATTGGCAAGGGAATGCAGCAGGCGCTGGACTACGCTCGACTGCTGGACGTACCGTTTGCGTTTGCCTCCAACGGCGATGGTTTTATTTTCCACGATAAAACCAATCCGGTAGGCCTGGAAACTGAAATTCAGCTCGCTGACTTCCCATCACCGGCACACCTCTGGCACAAGCTCTGCGCCTGGAAGGGCTACACCGACCAGCAGCTGCCCATTATTACCCAGGATTACTACGACGACGGCAGCGGCAAGACTCCGCGCTACTATCAGCTACAGGCCATTAACAAAGCCATGGAAGCCATTTCTGCCGGACGGGACCGGGTGTTGCTAGTGATGGCCACCGGCACCGGCAAGACGTACACCGCCTTTCAGATTATCTGGCGGCTGTGGCAGGCTAAATGCAAAAAACGCATTCTGTTTCTGGCCGACCGCAATGTGCTGATGGATCAGACCCGCATCAACGACTTCCAGCCCTTCGGTACGGCCATGACCAAAATCACTGGTCGCAAGGTAGACCCGGCTTACGAAATTCATTTGGCGTTGTACCAGGCGCTCACTGGCCCGGAAGAACAACAGAAAGCTTACAAACAGGTAGCCCCGGACTTCTTTGACCTGATCGTGATCGATGAATGTCACCGAGGCAGCGCTGCCGAAGACAGCGCGTGGCGCGAAATACTCCAATATTTCAGTGGCGCTACCCAGATCGGCCTGACCGCCACTCCCAAAGAGACCGATGACGTCTCCAACACCGAATACTTCGGCGACCCGGTCTATACCTACTCACTGAAAGAGGGTATTGAAGACGGCTTTCTCGCCCCGTACAAAGTGGTGCGGGTGGACCTGGACGTTGACCTGCAAGGCTGGCGCCCTGGCAAAGGCCAGACCGACAAACACGGCTTAGTGATTGAAGACCGCATCTACAACCAGAAGGACTTCGATCGCTTCCTGGTCATCGACGAACGCACCCAACTGGTGGCGCAAACCATTACCAACTACCTGAAACGCACCGACCCCACAAGACCATTGTCTTCTGTGACGACATTGACCACGCCGAACGAATGCGCCGGGCACTTATTAACCTGAACTCGGAGCAGGTAGCAAAAAACGACAAGTATGTGATGAAGATTACCGGCGATGATGAGCTGGGCAAGGCGCAACTGGACAACTTCATCAACCCGAAAAAGCCTTACCCGGTCATTGCCACCACGTCTGAGCTGATGACCACTGGCGTAGACGCCAAAACTTGCAAACTGGTGGTGCTGGATCAATCCAGTCCATGACCAAGTTCAAGCAGATCATTGGCCGTGGCACGCGCATTGATGACCGTTACAACAAACTCTGGTTCACCATTGTTGACTTCAAGAAGGCGACAGAGCTGTTTGCTGACGAACGTTTCGATGGCATTCCGGAAAAGGTAATTACCACCAATAGCCAGACCATCAATAGTGATGACGGTGAGCTGGAACACGTCCTTAACGATCCTTGCGGTGAAGAGAGTGAAACCATTACCGAAGGGGCGCCGGACACAGGCAATATCAGCAGCACCGATCACGGCCCAACCGGCACAGACAATGCTGATCTTAACGACGATGAACGTAAAGTAAGAAAGTTCCACGTCAACGGGGTCATGGTAAAAGCCATCGCTGAACGGGTGCAGTATTATGACACCGACGGCAAACTGGTTACTGAGTCGTTCAAAGATTACACTCGGAAAACTTTGGCCAGACAGTTCAGTTCGTTGGATGAATTTATCAAAAAGTGGCAGTCTGCACAGCGCAAACAGGCCATTATCGATGAACTGGAAAGCGAGGGTGTTCTTTGGGAAGTACTGGCCGAAGAAGTCGGCAAAGACCTCGACCCCTTCGATCTGATCTGCCATGTAGTCTACGACCAGCCGCCACTCACTCGCAAAGAGCGGGCAGAGAACGTGAAGAAACGCAACTACTTCACCAAGTACTCCGATACGGCACAGGCCGTTTTGATCACCTTGCTGGATAAGTATGCCGATGCCGGTGTGCAGGAAATCGAGAACAAAAATGTTCTGAAGGTGGCTCCCTTCACTGCCATTGGCTGTCCGATCGAAATCGTTAAGAAAGGCTTTGGCAAACCAGCAGACTACGAGCAGGCGATCAGTGATCTGGAAGCGGAAATTTACCGTTCAGCCTGACAGGAACCTCTTGGATACTTAAGTTGTCATAGCTACTATGGCCACTTTTACAGAACAGCAAAACAGCGGAGATAGATGGTGCCCACAGTCCTGAGAATTGGGCCTTACCGGTTCTTCTTCTACTCCAACGAAAACGGTGAACCTGCCCATATCCATATTCAGCGGGATCAGGCGCTGGCGAAATTCTGGTTAAGCCCGGTGGTGCTGGCCAGCTCCGTGAAGTTTTCGGCTAAAGAGCTGCGAGAACTGAAAAAGCATGTAGAGCACCACGAAGCCCAATTTCTGGAGGCATGGAATGAATACTTTAAAGGTTGAGGAGCGACCACTGGCACAGGATGTCCGGTTTTCAGACTGCGAACTGATTGTCAGCCTGGTGGATGGACGGACAATTTCTATACCCGTCACCTGGTTCCCGACATTGGCCAACGCCACCGAGGCACAGCGCAACAACTGGCAGCTGCTGGGCGGTGGTGATGGCATTCACTGGCCAGATCTTGATGAAGACCTGAGTGTACGTGGCC
Source organism: Endozoicomonas sp. (assembly GCA_027942505.1). Classification (GTDB taxonomy): domain Bacteria; phylum Pseudomonadota; class Gammaproteobacteria; order Pseudomonadales; family Endozoicomonadaceae; genus Endozoicomonas. Next base: position 7,641 of record JAQFVO010000879.1, read on the forward strand.
TGCTGCTCGGAACCCACTAACCTTTCTTAATCCGACTTACCCAGCCTTTCTTTGCGCCTGTTATCATACCGGCGCCGAATGACGTTTAAGAGAACTCTCATGTCCATCAGTTCCGTGATCAAATCCATCCAGGACATCATGCGCAAAGACGCCGGTGTCGATGGTGATGCCCAGCGCCTTGGCCAGATGTCCTGGCTGCTGTTCCTGAAAATCTTCGATGCCCAGGAAGAAGAACTGGAATTTGAACTGGACGACTACCGCTCACCCATTCCCGAAGAATACCTCTGGCGCAACTGGGCGGCAGACAAACAGGGCATGACCGGTGATGAGCTGCTGGGCTTTATCAACAACGACCTGTTCCCGGACCTGAAAAACCTGATCGCCCCGGTGGATAAAAACCCGCGCGGCTTTGTGGTGAAAGAAGCTTTCAGCGATGCCTTCAACTACATGAAAAACGGCACCCTGCTGCGTCAGGTGATCAACAAGCTGAACGAGGTGGACTTTACCGACTCCAAAGAACGACACCTGTTCGGCGATATCTACGAGCAGATTCTGCGGGACCTGCAAAGCGCCGGTAATGCCGGTGAGTTTTATACGCCCAGAGCCGTCACCCGCTTTATGGTCAACCGCATCAACCCACAACTGGGCGAAAGTATTATGGACCCGGCCTGTGGCACCGGTGGCTTCCTGGCCTGTTCGGTGGATCACTTGAAAGAGCAGGTTAAAACGGCTGTTGACCACCAGACCGTGCAAAAACAGATTCATGGCGTTGAGAAAAAGCAGCTCCCCCATCTGCTCTGCATCACGAATATGCTGCTCCACGGCATCGAGGTGCCGGTACAGATCAAACACGGCAACACACTCAACAAGCCTCTCTCCAGTTGGGACGAGCAGGTAGATGTGATTGTCACCAATCCCCCATTCGGCGGTACCGAGGAAGATGGCATTGAGAAGAACTTCCCGTCAGAAATGCAGACCCGTTAAACTGCTGATCTGTTTTTACAGTTGATTATTGAGATTATGAAAGACGGTGGTCGTGCGGCAGTAGTGTTGCCAGACGGCACCCTGTTTGGCGAAGGCGTTAAAACCAAAATCAAAAGGCTGTTGACGCAAGAGTGCAACCTGCACACCATCGTGCGCCTGCCTAACGGCGTGTTTAACCCGTATACGGGCATCAAAACCAATATCCTGTTCTTTACCAAAGGTCAGCCTACCAAGGATATCTGGTTCTACGAACACCCTTACCCGGCAGGCGTAAAGAACTACAGCAAAACCCGCCCCATGAAGTTTGAAGAGTTTCAGCAGGAGATGGACTGGTGGGGCAATGAGGCGGACGGTTTTGCGGCAAGAGCCGAAAACGAACAGGCCTGGAAAGTCAGCATTGATGAGGTCATCGCTCGCAATTTTAACCTGGATATCAAAAACCCCCATGTGGGCGAAACCATCAGCCACAATCCGGACGAACTGCTGGCCAGCTACCAGCAACAGCAGCAGGAACTGGAAGGACTGCTTGGACAGTTGCAAACTATCCTTGGCGAAGCACTGACCAACCGGAACGGGAGATAACGTGGCCGACACCGACCTTAACATAGCCATTTATGAAGCCAGTCAGGGGAATATTCAGGTACTGCTGGACCAGGAAACCATCTGGCTGTCCCAGCGGCAACTGGCAGAGCTGCTAGAAACCAGTATTGATAACATCAGCCTGCACCTGAAAAACATCTACAAAGAGGGCGAGCTCACCGCCGGGGCAACTACCGAGGATTACTCGATAGTTCAGCAGGAAGGCCAGCGGCAGGTACGCCGGAAGGTCAAACATTACAACCTGGATGCCATTATCTCCGTGGCTTACCGAGTCAACTCCCGCAAAGGCACCCAGTTTCGCCAGTGGGCCACCAGCACCCTGAAAGAGCACCTGACCCGTGGTTACACCATCAACCAGCAGTGGTTCGAGCAGAATGCCCAAGAGCTGGAAGCGGCGCTGAAGCTGGTGCGCAAAGCGGCGGCCTCCCCACAATTGCAGGCGGATACCGGTCGTGGGCTGGTGGAGATTATCAGCCGCTATACCCAGACCTTTCTCTGGCTGCAACGCTACGACGAAGGCAAGCTGAACGAACCCCATGGCCAGCCAGGCGGCACACTGCCCACTGTGCAGCAGGCCAGTAAAGATCTGGCGACCCTGAAACAGCAGCTGATGACAAAAGGTGAAGCCACTGACCTGTTTGCCCGCCCCCGGGGCGATGGCCTGGGTGCCCTGCTGGGTAACCTGGATCAAACCGCCTTTGGTGAACCCGCTTACCCGACCATCGAGAGCAAGGCGGCGCACCTGTTGTACTTTGTGGTTAAGAACCACCCGTTTACCGATGGCAACAAGCGCAGCGGGGCTTTTCTGTTTGTGGACTTTCTGCACCGTAATGGTCGTCTGTTCAATCAAAACGGCGAGCCGGTGATTAACGACATTGGCCTTTCTGCCCTGACCCTGCTGGTGGCGGAGTCCGACCCCAAACACAAATGTTCATGACCGAATTTTCGGTCACCCCGCACAATGAAAATTAGGTTCTGCCACAATCACCACGGTGCAG
>JAQFVO010001015.1 GCA_027942505.1 Endozoicomonas sp.
GGCAGTGTCGTTGCTGATAGCGGCCTTGAACCAGCCACTGTTTCTGATAACTCTGAAAGGCTGGAAAAAGTAGCAGGTGCTAAAACTGTTGAAGACGCTGCTGTCGAGGTAGTCTTGTCTGCCGATGAAGTGGTCACTTTCTGAACGATCAATGTCGTTGATATATCAGTCAGATCCACACTGGCAGAAGGTGATGATGTTGATACCTTTGCGGATGGCATCTTTGGACTGGCCACGATTTCTGCAGAGCTGGAAGAAGCAGCAGGCGTTAAAACTGTTGCAGTGGACTTGGCTGTTGAACTGGATGAAGTTACCTCTGACTGAATAGCGGGTGTTGGCACATTAGTCTGTTTTTTTGCCGCTAAACCGCCCGAAGATACCCTTGTCGAATGGGCCGGAGAATTGCTTGATATCGTACTTGCCAGAACGGTGCTTGATTGAGACGAGCCGGTATGAACCGATGTTTCTGTCGGGATTGATGACGTAACCTCATAGCTGGTAAGACGCGAGTTATCAGTTGATGGGGTGACCAAAGGGGCTGACGAACTGACCGAGGCAGCCTCAGTACTAGAGCCGCTAGTCGGTAACACCGATGATGGGGAAGCAGCTGCTGAAGCAGGCTGGTCCATTATTGACGTGGCCTGTTGCTCAGAAGATGTTGCAGGAGAAGAAACGTCGCGTGCTGATGTTACCAGCCCGTCCTGAGAGCTGGATAACCCAGCAGGCATTGCCGATGAACCAAGCCTCACATAGGTGGACTTAGCCATCGGATCAGACGACGTGATCTCTTGCTTTGAGACCGCCGTTGATGAGATTGCCGTGGAACCCTCATCGGGATAGAAACTTTTCAACTCCTTTTTGAGCTGCATAATTTCCCTGGAAAGCTCCATCACTTCGATTCTGCACTCTAATAAACGCCGCTCGTCGTCAGAGTATTTGGGTTTAAATGTGGAGCCATGAACGGTATCGTTTGTCTGTCGGCTGTAAGGATTGGGTTTGACACTGTGAATATGGACCAGCTTCTTTTGGCTTCGTTTATTTCGCCTGCTCCGTGTCGCGGGTGCGTCCTGAGCGTTGCGGTCATTTGTATCGGCAGGAACAGATCCGAACAACGGAACATCCATAAGCTGAACCTCAATCATTACTGGCGCGCGTATGCTTATAAATACGAGCGACAATGGACATACAATCAGAAATCACTGCCAAACTCGCCGACAAACTACCTCTAAAATCGTTTCGAAATCTTTCTGATCTGATAGTTTGCTGATTTCCTGCCGAAATACGTCGGTATTGTCCACAAGGTATTTGGCGATAAAGTTGTAAACACCAACAGTTTTGTTCTGCTTGAGCCATGCAAGAAAGGTGACCAGCTCTGGCAACTCCTGTATGTGCGTGAAGTCAAGCGGATCAATCAAACGAGCGACACTTTCATCAGCGTTCGTGCACACACTTAGTTTGTCGTTTTTCCAACTAGACGGCGTATGGCATTGGCAGCAGATCTGCTTAATCGGCGTGGTACGCTTCACGGACACGACGGCAGTTCTGACGCCTGACCCAGACACTGAAGTTTGTGCGACAGTGTCTCCAGCCGAGACGGCAGCGGAGGTTGTTGTTGTGATCATAGCCACTCCTTGCTGAACTGGCAGGATTGAAATAGCTCTGTGAACACGACCTTGTGCGAGGGTCGAAGCGGACATGACCGCAACCACGACGCTGAACAATCTTCGAGTGAACAGGCTAGTATCTGTCTTGGCTTTGTGAAGAAAAAATCAAATAATATTTTGTGTTCATCTTTCCATGCTTATAATTTTTTTATTCGACATCAGCACAGCCACTGATATGACAAGGGCTTTACACACACGGCACTGTTCAATTATTGCCAAAAAACGCAAATTGTCGTTTTATGCTGAAAACGACAAGCAGGTCGTTGCATATGGTGTCAATAAAGCCTAAAAGGCAATGAATCCTTGGGGAGTGGAGATTTAAGGCGTGAACAGAACGGCCACAAATTTCACCATAAATGTCAAATTTGCGGGCGTCCTTTTTTCCACCACTATTGTTCAGTACTGGGGTTATTCGGGGAGCCTTAGTCTTTTTCACGGGTTTGAACGGATACATTCCCAATGACTATAAGCACTGCATTTAATTTGCCCTTTATACAGATAATATGTACCACCACCGTAATGAATGGCAGATCGCGATCGCAGGTCTGACGACTTGGACTTAAACCAAACAACCCTGTTGCGATGAGGATAAGGAAGATGAAACTCAGATAACCAGGCGCTATCATCAGTTTTAACTATTATCTCAAGATTCTTCATCAACATATCTGCCAGCACATCTGGATTCTTCAGACGGGAAACGGCCTCTTTGCCTTCGACCACAGAGGTAAACTCAGACAGGGTTACTGAAGCCATCTGGTCCGACTCCCGGGAGTAAAAGGAAACGTGGACATCCTCCCCGGGAAGCTCGTCAAATTCCAGGTAGACCCAGTCTTTATCTGATAGCAGAACTGTGGCTGACAACACTTGATAGGACGACACGCGCATCCTGAGATCACTGACCGTGTCAGCCGTTTTCAGTTCAAAACGATAGACAGTGCCGCCGAGCCTGTCAGTATTGACGACAAGATTGGCCGGCGTGTAACGTTCACCGTCAGGAAATGCCGGGGTGGAGTTGTCCGCACACTGATCATTCAGGCAAACACCTGATGGCAAATAG
>JAQFVO010001018.1 GCA_027942505.1 Endozoicomonas sp.
ATCATTTCGATGGCCGACTGGCTCTTGTCTGCCGGGTTTTCCCTGGTCAGCGGCACAGAATCAGACGTTTGTTGCTTATTTTGCAGAGTCGCTCCCGTCGTGCCGTGGAGAATCTTACACCGGCCTTGATCAGGGGCCAAAGGCAGTCATGGTGGTCTTTTTCGGTGCAAAGATGCAGCGCATTGGCACCGAGCGATGTGGTAGCGTTGACATCCACGTTACCCTCGAGCAGGACTTTCAGGCACTCAATGCTCCCCGCTTTGGCGGCAATGTGCAGCGCCTTATCGCCCTCTTTTGTGGTGGCATTCAGATCCGCTCCATGTTTAACCAGGGCTTGCAGGCATGCGCTGTGGTTTTCCCGGACGGCAACATGCAACAGCAGGACCTCTTCGCCAGTAGCTGCTGTACGAAAGTACTCACGGACGATGGTTGGATGCAGATTCAGTAAGTGCCCCAAGGCCTCTGCATCGCCGCTACGACAAACGTGCAGAGGCTGCGATTCACAGTAGCGCGAGGACTCATTGAATGCCGCGCCAGCCTCACGCACCAGTGGCACGGTGGTGGCATCACACACCCGGCAGCTGCCGGCACTGAGGCCCTTCACACTCAGCCACCAGTCGATGCAGTCCTCATGGTAGCGGTGCCCACAATTGGCGATGAGCACCTCCCTGTTATTGCACAACCCTCTCTGACAAATCGGGCAGGCATTGTGTGGAGCCACAGAAAGGGGGTCATCGATTTGAACGGTGTTATTCACTGTGCACTCCTTTTATTACTGAACAGGACACTTTTTCTGCGCCCCTGCATTAAGCAGCTTTCGCACGCTGCGCAATTCACGCTGCCGGGCAGCGACGGACAAAGGTGTTGCACCATCCATAGAGCGGACAACGTCGGCATGTGCCCCGGCATTGAGCAAGATTTTGAGACACTTGCGGTGCCCCTCCCGGGCAGAGATATAGAGCGGAGTTGTCCCCACTGCATCAGCAACATCAGGGTCAGCTCCACTGTCGATCAGGGCTTTAGTAACATTCTTATTGCCATTGAGTACGGCAATGTGCAGCGGCATTGTGCCGTCCCACAGAGGAGCCGGACTCGCCACTGCTCCGGCCCTGAGCAATTCCCGCACAATTTCCACACAGTCTTTTTTAACGGCGAGATGCAGGGGCGTCGAGCCGTCTTCACAGGCAACATTCAGGCTGGCCCCGTTTTTGATTAACAGTTGCGCGCATCTCACGCTGCCTTCGCGAATGGCAGTGAACAGCGGCGTCTCACCCATATCATCGGTGGCATTGCAGTCAGCACCGGCAATGATCAGCGTTTTTGCCACCGGCAGCTGATTATCTTGCAATACAGATATATGCAGGGCTGTCAAACCACCCATAAAGGTTAAATGCGTATTGGCTCCGGCGTTGACGAGAGCCCTCACAGCTTTCTGATTACCCCGCACAGCGGCACAGAAAAGAGG
>JAQFVO010001042.1 GCA_027942505.1 Endozoicomonas sp.
AGAGAAGGAAACCGCGGACCCACTCCGAGGAAGGCCGCTTTGAGCTATTTAGAACTGTTAACTGCCAGTAACGGCACCTTCTGCACGGCACAAAAAGAGAGTACATCAAGAAGGTTTTGGAACCCACGCCTTACACCAGCCATCCGGTGCCACGGAGTTGGCCGGAAATAATCGACAGCCATTGTTCTCCGGTGTATAGAGCGCACAGTTTTCACACTTTCTGCCTTCTTCGTAGCCGTCTACCGACTTTGCTGCCTCCTGGGAGGTTTTGTAGGACAGACCCATCGCGGTGGGATTGGACTCTTCAAGGGGAGGGAGATCCTCGGCTTGTGCCTGACGGCCGGTAAGATTCAGCAGGGGGATCAATGCAGACGCAGCAGCCATTTGCAAAAAACGTCGCCGGGAGGGGCCGCGATATTCGTGGTCGAGCGGTTTATCAGACATGGAGTCACCTCATCGTGCATTTATGTTTTTTAAACCTGGTTCAGGCTCGAAACTTTTTCTGTCTTTACGAGAGGAAGCATCTGCCAGATCACTGGTCAGAAAGCCTTTTCACAGTCAGCCTTACTTGTGCGACTCAGGGAGGGGATGGCGACAAATCGGACAATTCTTGTGTTTATTTCGAATCAATGAGATCAGACAGTTTGCATGAAGCATGTGTGAGCAGGGTAAAATCTGGCAGCCTGAAAAAATGGTCTCCAGGCAAATGCCACACACATCATGCCCGGAGTTGGCCTGGCAGTTATGGGTTTCCTGAAGTCTTTTATCCAGACAGGCATTGCATTCGTCACAGTGGAAAGACCTATCTTTGTGTATCCGGCAAATTCCACACTTATCGCAATGGTAAGGCATTTTTTCCTGGTGGGTGAAATGCTTACACTTGCTACAAAAATAAATCGCCAGTTTGGCTGAGCAGGCTGAACAGTGCTGAGAGTCTTCATTTATCTCTTGTTCAACCTGACATTCAGCGCACCTCAGGTGGGTCGCATTCCGGGCTTTTAACTCTGTTTTGTCACACTTGTCAGCGTTGTTATGACACCGATGACAGGCATAGTACTCGTTGCAACATGGGAACCGTACATAACAGCGACGAACGTAGTGTTCACAAAGGGCCTTAGCGGCATCATCAGTATCAGTCGCTGGCGTCTCTGCCTCTTCCTGCTGAGTGGGCGGCTGTTCCGGTTGCTCCCTTGAAAGCTCCCCGGCCCGGGTGCTGCTGTCTGCAACGTCTCCATTTGCTTCATTACCAGAAGACATGTTGGTGCCTGGTCGATCCGCGGGAGATCCACCAGTGGCTGATCGTAATGGCCGTTGCATCTGTGCCGTCCGTAGCCGTAACTCCTGCTCAACGATGGCGCTGATCTCTCTGTACTGATGTAGTATGTTTTCGAGGTGGTTATCACGGAAACGATGGCTGTCACCAGATACTCCGGCCGGGCTGTCCTCTGTGGCGATTGCTCCTTCGGCATTAGTCGCCATCACTGCGTTGAGAGTGGTCAGGGTCTCGCCAAGCCGGCGTCTTAACTCCTCCACACTGGCGTAACTGAAAGAAACGCTGCCACCAGATGAATCAACCCAGCTCTCTGCTGTGGATATTATTGGTACCACTCCACCCATCGCGACAGCGGCGAAAGACACATCGTCGCGGGGATAAGCAACAATCTCGACAGGGCTAACGGCTAATATATTGACTAACTGCTCTGAGGCAGAACGCCACTGAAGTTGAGTTGGTGCAGTACTCTCCCCGACCGGGGTTGATATGACAGGATGGACTACATAGGCCGTGTGTCCGCGCCAAACATCGTTGGCCTGGAAAACAAGGTCGCTCGTGTGCCAGGCCTGAAGTTGGAATGCACTGCCAGGGCTCCCTGAAGACGGATTGCTGGTAGAGGAGGTGGCAGAGGGCCGAACAGATTCCCCGGCAAAAGACGAGAAGCCTGCTGAGGATCCCGGGATCATACCTGCTGCTGCCAGTGGTGAATAATGTTCAGGTCTGTCGATTCAATACACATGATTAGTAACCAAACTGAGTAAATGCTGTGAAGAACAGTAGCGTTTGACCAGAAGAAATTGCTCATTTGATTCAATAAGAAGAATAAAGTTCAATGTTCACCGTGCCACTGGGAAAGAGTAACTAAACCCTTAGTAAATGCCCCGGGGAAGAAAACACCGGGGAAGAAAACAGGACACCCATAAATTTCTCAACTGGGAAAAGTGGCTATTCTTTGGTTTGTTGACGATCGACTACAAAGCAGGCTTACAAATTCTGAGCGATAAATAGATCTTATGTTCAACAATTCAATGGACAGTTTTACCTTAGACCCAAACTTCGTTCTTGATTTTTCCTATTCACGGGCGTTGCAGGCAGCCACCTTATCACCCGCAGCAGCTTCAGGTATACAACTGGGGGGAGCCGGTCACTCTGTGCAGATGCTTAATCCGCCCGGTTCTGGATATTTAGTTCAGCAAGCAACAGGCCAGAGCACGCTCGGTCCTTCACGCTTGCTTGATGATTTCTCAATTTCTCATCTGCCTCCCACAAAAGGTGGATTGACGTTAGTTGAACAGTTGAATAAAGACAAACAACAGAAATCTTATATTGAAACGGTTTGGTGTAAAGCCACCGAATCATCAGAGACTGGTAGACGTATGTCTTCTATGCATAAAGAGACGTACGCTTCGGGCACAGGCAATAGGAACCGGGCCAAGTATACTGCTTCCGAAAAATACAAAGAGGTCAGAGCTAGATATTTAGCATCTGATAAAGGTAAGGCGAACCTGGCCAGAAGTCGGGCCAAATACGCCGCATCTGACAGAGGCAAGGAAGTCAAAGCCAAAAGTCGGGCCAAATACGCCGCATCCGATAAAGGTAAGGCGAAACAGGCCATAAGGAGTGCAAGGTACAAGGCCTATCGAGCAGCTTTAGTAAAAGGCTTTAGTGAAGAATTGGCGAGGGAAAAAGGAGAGTTGGCAGCTAATAACAAAAAAGCAGAAATATCATCAGTGTCTCCCTTGACTTATCAATCACAACGCTAACCCGGATATCTCATAGACTGCCCCGAATCCCGCGCAGGGCTTCGTCGCTCTAAGGGGGGGTGTGAGGGAGTACGGTCGACAGAGCAAAACTCCCTAAGAGCGACAAAGGACAAGCGAGAGCGGGAGCACGTTTATGAAATATCCGGGCTAGATCTGCGGTGTTATCCTGTTGCGAGTAGTCCTGCGAAAGATTTTTATCCCACCGCTATGGCTGAGCATTGGTGTTTTACGATGCTGCCCTGTCTGAGGTTCGAGCCGCCATAACTGCATGGCAACGATATTCATGATCATCAGATGACGATTATCACTGCTGAGGGTGTAATCAACTGCTTTCACTTCCTCATCGACGCCATCGGCATCTGGCTGGAAAA
>JAQFVO010001049.1 GCA_027942505.1 Endozoicomonas sp.
GCTCGTAGCTCAGCTGGATAGAGTACCTGGCTACGAACCAGGCGGTCGGAGGTTCGAATCCTCCCGAGCGCGCCATATTACAAAAGCCCAACTCCCTGAGTTGGGCTTTTTTTGTGTGCGTGAGCCAGGCAATGCAACGACAATTGCCTTTCAATAAAGGCGGTGCAGCAACCGGTTTGCCACACCTTCATTAATCAGCCTCAGGTAGTAGCTGTTAACGCATCACTGTCATCCTGTGCTGTAGTTTCTTGCAGTTGCCGTGCGGTTTGTTGGGCCATGTAGAGATCACGATAGTGCCCTTCAAGCTTGATCAGTTCCTCATGGGTGCCTCGCTGCACGATCCTGCCTCTCTCCATAACCAGAATCTGGTCGGCATCAACCACGGTGCTCAGACGATGGGCCACGGCTATGGTGGTTCTGTTCTCTCGCAGTGTAATCAGCGCTTCCTTAATATGGTGCTCTGTTTCACCATCGATGTTTGCGGTTGCCTCATCAAGTAGCAGTATCCTGGGGTTTTGGGCGATGGTTCTGGCGAACGACAATAGCTGTCTTTCTCCGGTAGACAGTGCCTTGCCACCTGGGCCTGGCTTGTGCTGGTAGCCTTGAGAAAGCTTCTGGATAAACGGGTCTGCATGTACTTTGCGGGCCGCGGCCTGCACCTGTTCATCGGTGATATGTTGGTGGTTCAGGCTGATGTTCTCTGCCATGGTGCCGCTGAAAATGTACGGCTCCTGGAAGACCAGCCCGATACCCTGTCGTAACGTTTCCTCCCTGAAACTGCTCAGTGGCTGGTCATCAATAAGAATCTCACCTTGCTGGTACTGGTAGAAGCGCATCAACAGGTTGATTACCGAGCTTTTGCCACTGCCACTGTGACCAACAATAGCGACGAATTGCCCAGGTTCAACGGTAAAGCTGACGTTGTCCAGCGCCTGATTTTTTGAGTCATAAGACAGCGACACGTTATTAAAAACCAGTTTGCCCCGGTCAATTCCCCTGGTGGTGCTGTCGTGCTGTTGTGTGGTATCCGTCGTTTCATCCAATACCTGGAAAATACGTTCAGAAGCCACCAGTGCCTGCTGCAGGGAGCTCATCTGCATGGTGATCTGGCGGAACGGCTCGAAAAAGCGCCCTAAGTAGTTGATAAAGGCATACATGGTGCCCACTTCAATAACGGTGTAGCCAGCCTGATAGCCAAACCAGCCTACCACCACAGCCAGGGCAATACCGTTCAGCAGGTGGGTGAAGGGCATCAGCAACAGACTGTCAATATTGATGTTTTTGTGCTTGAGTTGGCTCCACTGGGCGTTATCCCGGTCGAACTGCTGCTGCAGCCGTGTTTCTTGCCCTGTGGCCTGAACAATGCGCATCCCATTAAGGGACTCGTTGATGCGGGTATTAATGTTTGCCAGTTGGCTGCGTACGCCGTGAATCACCGGGTGGCTGAGCTTTTGATAGAGACGAATGGCCAGCAGCATGATCGGGATCAGCAGCAGGGTCATAACCATCAGACGCACGTCCAGTAGCGTCATGGCAACGCAGATGCCCACTACCCGAAACACCGATTGCAGCATAGCTGGAATAACGCTGACAAACATCTGGCGCAGCATTTCCGAATCGTTGGTAATGCGCGACACTAGCAACCCGGTTGGCTCACTGTCAAAGTAGCGCATGGGCAGTTGCAGTACATGAGCAAAAAGCATACGCCGTATGTCGTGCACAATATGAAGAGCAGTCGTCTGGAACTTTATGCTCTGTATGTACTGCAAAATAGCCGAGCCAAGGTAGGTGGCAAACAGTGCGCCGCCCATCATGAGTAAGTCCTGGTTGCCGCTGCCGGTCAGGCTGCGGGGGATGTGTTCATCGAGGATGATTTTCATGAGCCATGGCGTCAGCATTTCCAGGGCCGTGGCCAGCAGCAGCAGGGCAAACGCGCCCATGCACTGCCATAGGTATGG
>JAQFVO010001139.1 GCA_027942505.1 Endozoicomonas sp.
ATGGCTATCCCTGCCAGATGGGTTCCGAACAATCCCTGTACGGAATGACAGCGCAGTGACTTGACCTTTTGCGACAATCTCAAACGAGGGTGTCGCAAAAACATAAAAGCCTTGAACCACGAAGAACACGAAGGTCACTAAGAAAAAGAAAAGTTCTGCTTCGTGCTCTCCGTGTTCTTCGTGGTTGCCCTTCTTTTCAGGGGCTTTTGCAACACCCTCGAAGGAGGCTCTCGCAACGGGCCCTGAGCCGATTCAAGGCACATTACCGGGAACCCTTTTGACAACTGGTGCGTCAAACATATTTCTAACTTTGCCGTTCCCCCTCTACCCCGGTATTCAGATGTGAACAGTTTAAGCACCAAATCAACACTGCCCTCGCAATCAGATGCTGATCCGGGCAGAAATATCTGCGACGGCCAGAAATCGACTTCTGGCTTGCCTGCGACCAGCACTGATCAGTCACCAACCGTTATTGACAGGTCTGATGGTGGGCCAGTCACAGGCAATGGCCCTTCTGAGACAAATGTTTTAACCAGATCAGCGGCACCTTGTTCATCAAAGAGGCCGCTGACCCGCAAGGGTGTCGAGAGCACCACTGGCACAACGGTGTGTCAGAGTCATTTTGATTACTGGGTTGACCAGTTTCTCAGCATCCCGATGAATGAGTACCTGACGATTGATGAACATGTTCTGGAAAAGATCGACCGATCTTACCAGGAATGCGTTAAAGACCCAAACATCAAAGATGACGTTCTGGCAGTGATGAAAATCAAACACCTGCTGAACCGATTACTCTGTAACTGGCAGCTGAAACAGAACAAAGAGCAAACCAGAAAACAGTTAATGTCCCTGCATGTTTATGCCCGGGGCACAATCTGCGTGGTGCATTATGTCCAGAACTGGGTCTTCATGAAGTGTTATAAAGATATTCTCCACGGCAGAGAAGTTGATAAAGACCTGAGGAGACGCTTTGTCACCATCATGAATGAACACCTTTACTCCGGACCAATAGCCACCATGAAAAGTTCATCCCTGCCATATGTGGATATTATGTCGCTGGCTTCTCTTTACTACATTGGTGCGTTGCCGGGTTTTGAAGAGGACGCCAATTACGAGAGATGCTTTAAAATGTTAACATTGCACTGCATTGTTTTGTCAGAGAATTATCTCTTTTTTTCGCCCATAAGTTTTACCGCACTTGATTACATGCGCTTCTGCCCGAGTGATTTAACCAGAAAGCTCACTGATCAGAAGAAGATGCTGCCAGGCAGTCAGGGCATCAATATCATGATGGTATTCATCTCTTTCTACATGAGCAAACAAGATAATGAGTTTTTCCAGTGGCTGGGCCGGGAAAAATTCAATGTCAGCGCCTATAAGTTTCTTCGGCTGATAATAACTGATTTCGACGAGATCCTCAGGACCACTTCACTGGGGGGCAAAGCATTAAGAACAATACCCCTCGTTAAGGAAAGACTGTTTTTCATGATGAGTCGTTGTGAAAAGTTGACGTCGGGTACTAAGGATGACTGTTCCGGCCTGTTTAATTATTTTCGGGCACATATCATTCTCATGGACAAAGAGTTACACCCCAGACGGCGGCATGCCAAGATCGCCTCGTTATTCGCCAAAAGTGCAGAGCGCAGTCCCAACCACTGGAGCAGCGCCTACAACCACTATCGCAAGGCCCACATCTGGGACGCTGCGGCAAATGCTGCTCAACACTATGTTAACTATTGGCAGGCCAAGGACCTAACGATGGCCGAATACTGGAGCGACAGTTACAGCAGAGAACTGCTGGCAGACAGAGCCAGTCAACATAATCAGCCGCCAGGTGAAGCAGGGCAGCAGTACGACATTGATACGATTCTGAGCGAATTTGGTGTCGAACCATCACCGCCAAAACCGGTGCAAAAAAAGACCAGGCCCAGGCAAAAAAATATCGCCACTGAGTCCGATGGTGATGTTGGCCAGAATCTCAGCCAGACAATCCCCCACCAGCCAGAGACGGCGACCGGCCCCAATGACTGCCGTCCCGATCGACCCGTGATCAAAGCCCTGCCCTACGCTAGCAATCTTTATGGTGGTCTGTCGGGTGAATACCATATTAAAGGTCCACAGGGTCCCATACGGCCTTTTGAAAAACTGTTATCCAGACACTGGAACCCGCTGGTGAAAAAAACGCTGAACCTGATCAGGGCGGCCCGCAACGATTGTGACCTGGTGCTGGAACGGAGCATTTACCAGAAGCTTCTCAACAATCCTAAACTCAAAACCTGCATCGGCATTGAACGAATCTGGGAAGAGTATGCCTGGACCGAACTGCATCAGTTTGATGACTGTTTTAAGTCGCGGGTAGCACCTGAATCAATAAGGCACGATGCACAACAGTGGATCAATATGGCCAGGGATTGCTACATCATGCCCTCCTTTGCCTACTGCCTTGGGCTGGATCAAATCTGTGCCGTGATAGAACCTGAAGCCATATGGAGAGCCGTGTTACAACTGGTGGAGCAGCCAGAGCTGGCAGAGCCGGACGTTAACCAGGAGATCCGTTTCCGACTGCGCTGTCTGTTCAGTTCCATGGGCCATACATACAGCCTTGGTGCCATGGTTAATCCGGAGCAGTCACAAAAGCTCATGGAGATTGCGCGCAAATGGTATAGTTTCAAGACCATTGATCCTCGACACAAAGGATTGGCGTTGGGTTAACAGGCGCACGCGATGACAGCATGAAACAACTGAACTCGTCTATGGCCGTTAAGTCTGGGTTGTCACTATGGAAAGCAAATTGTCCGTCACCTCTTCATTCACCACTGCGCAGACTACTCCCCCTAAAACAGCTGAGCAGACCTCTGTGCCCCTTGGCCTGCACGATGCCGGACCAACACAGCCACCAGACAAGGCCATTGAGTTGAGAACGGCAACCGCAGTGGTGACCTCCAGTGAGAACCGCTGCGACAAATACGCAACAGAAGAGGGGCGTTATCAGCTGCACAACTTTCAGGGACTGCTCAATGTGCTGCTGAATATCCCCATTGATGAGTATATCGTGCTTGATCCTGCCATCATGCGTCAGCTTGAGGAGTCCTACAAAATTTGCCGGTCGCTCTACAGCAATGACCCAGAAGCCACTACCGTTATCAAAATCAAACACCTGTTGAACCGGGCAATATACGATTGGCAAATTAACCATGACCGGCAAAAGACCATCCAGCAATTAGTGTCACTACACGCTTATGCCGGCAACAGCATATGTCTTTACAGCTACCTGGAAAGCTGGATTGCAATGAAAATATTCAAAGATATTCTCCACGGCGCAGTAGTGACAGAATCTCACCGAAGTTATTTTCTGACCCTCTTGAATCATCGGGTACGAATGAAAGAGCCGGTCGGATTAGAACCTGAGTATTTACCCATGATGGACCTGGTCCCGCTGCAAAGCCTCTACTATCTCGAAGCCCTGCCAGGTTTTAGCGGGGGAGCCAATTTTGAAAAAGGATTTAAAGCCATATTCGCCAGCACGCTGGAAAGAAACTTCCTCTTTTTTTCCCCAATCAGTTTCAGTGTGCTCGATTACATGAGGTTTAACCCTAATGATTTGACACGCAAGCTTGAAGATCAGAAAAAAAAATTGCCCTCCAGTGTACCGGGCAGTGTCATGCAGACATTAATCATGTTTTTATTCCAGAGCAACGACAAAGTATTCGACCAGTGGCTGGCCAGCCAAAGTAATTTTGACCACATAACCTATTCACAGGTAAAAGACATCACCTTCGACTTCTACGATCTGATATATGACATTCAGGAAAAGGTATTAATGCCCCATAAAATTGCCATGGAGAAAAAGGTCCTGTTAAGCCAGCTGGATAACTATGAAAAAACCTGCCGGTCGCAAACAGACGAGTTTTTGCCCATGATTATTTTCTTCCGTGCTGAGATAATGCTGACTGAACGCACATCAACGCCAAGGTTGATTTTCGCCAAAGTGGCCCGTCTGTATGAAGAGATCGCTAAAAGCCATCCCAATCACTTCACCAGTGCCTACGCCTACTACTGTGGAGCGGTTATATTGCGCAAGGCTGCTGAAGTTGCCAACCAATACGCCTGTTTCTGGGAAGGCACCAATGATGTTCTGGCCGAGTACTGGAACGATATCTCTGCCAGGGATTATTTAACCGCCGCCTCGTGCCGAGTCGACAAGGAAACACCAACAACAAAGGTACCTGAAGATCTTGACGCTGTTTTGCAACAATGGGCTGATGAAAGCGCACAGGAGCCCGAAACAGCAAGAAAAAAAGGCCGGCAAAAAAGCAAAGCCCGGCCGCGGGGTAAAAAAAGCCCGGCACAAACTGTCCAGAGACAGGATCGCGACAACGAGGAAAGCAAAAAAGCAACAGCAGAAAACGACACCATCAGACTGTGTCAGCCAATGATTAAAGCTCTGCCCAATGCAGCCAATAACCCCGATGGGCTGCCCGGACAGTATCATATCAAAGCAACCCAGGGCGCCATTCGCCCGTTTGAAAAGCTGCTCTCCCGGCATTGGAACCCCATCATCAAAAAGACACTTGGACTGATCAGGATGGCCCGGGCCGATACTGATCGGGAACGGGAACAGCAAATTTACCAGAAAGTGCTGAATAATCCCCGGCTGCGGGCCTGTATTGGTATTGAGCGCATATGGGAAGAGTACGCCTGGACTGAGTTACACCAGTTCGATGACTGCTTCAGAACCCAGACCATGCCGGTTTCTGCCCGTACCCGTGCTGAGCAGTGGATTAATAAGGCGCGCCAACTCTATATTTTGCCATCACTGGCGTACTGTCTGGGGCTGGATCAGATTTCTCTGCACATTAAGCCTGAAGCTGTCTGGGAAGGTGCCCTACGCCTCGTAGCACAGCCGGAAGTCGCAGAGCCATCGGTGAACCAGGAAGTCCGCTTCAGGCTACGCTGCCTGTTCAGCTCCATGGGCCACACCTACAGCCTTTCGGCGATGGCCTGCCCCGATCAGGCAGGGCAGCTAATGCAAAGCGCTCGTAAATGGTATGGGTTCAAAACCATAGACCCGCTCTATGTTCGCAAAACCAGGGCTACGCAAGAGGGTAACTCTTGCGACGATGGTTTATTAGCACCGCATCGATTCAGAGCTTCCAGACCCGCCGGTGCGCTCGGGGCAGACATTAAGGAATCACAGCAATAACTCTTGCGGTGGAGATTAAAGACTTGTCCTTAAATAAGTTCCTCATTTCGGTGCCATACGGCAAATATCCAGAACGTAAATCACTCTTGAGGATTTGACCAAAAGGGCATTTTCCGGATACGAGTCATTATGAGGGGCAAACCAGATATTTTCAGAAATCCCAGCACTAATATGTTGGTTACTGTAAGGGTTAATCTGATTAAATTTGTTCACAAAAACTGCCCAAATCATAGAGTTGTGCATTCTATGAACAAATCATTTCAATTCGTTGACACAAATCAACAAGTGGCAAGAAATCAGAAAAATGTTACAAAAGTGCTTGGCCCGAATCTTTTATCTGATTTCTGAACAATGAATTCTCATTTATATTTCCAAAAAAGTTAGAAGGTGTTCATCCTTGAAAGGCAAAGGTCATAGAGCATGTTCATCTGTTAATAGCAGGACAGAAAGATAAGCCACAACCACTGATGTCCGTTTTTGCTCTGCTGCCCTAACGAAAATCAACTCATCCATAACGACCATTCTTTTTGGTTACCATTGCAATATGAGGTATTTATGAAGTTCAAACGCAGTCTACTGGCATGTGCAGTAGTGCTAGGAACGGCGGGTATCACGGGTTGTAACGATGACGACAATAATGTTACTGGGAGCACGACCCCACCCGTTGGCATAGACACCTCGTATACTCAATATGTGAACCCGATGATTGGTACAGGCGCTGATGGTCATACCTTCCCGGGGGCAGTTGTACCCGGCGGTATGGTGCAGTTATCTCCTGACACTGAAATGGAAGGGTG
This sequence comes from Endozoicomonas sp., assembly GCA_027942505.1. Taxonomy (GTDB): domain Bacteria; phylum Pseudomonadota; class Gammaproteobacteria; order Pseudomonadales; family Endozoicomonadaceae; genus Endozoicomonas. The sequence goes on from JAQFVO010001139.1 coordinate 6,001, forward strand.
GGGATCTGCGGCTGGTTATTTTGATCACGGCAAAGAAACAGAGATCCCTGTATATGGCTTTTCGCACACTCATTTAAGTGGTACTGGCATTACAGATCTCGGTGACATCCTGGTGTTACCATTTACTAGCCGTGAGAGTGCCACCTACAACACCTTTGATAAAGCGAACGAAGTTGCTAAAGCTGGATATTACTCCGTTGAACTGAATCGTGGTGAAATAAAAGCCGAACTCACCACATCTGCTCGTGTTGGTTACCATAAATACACTTTCCAGGATGGAACAACGCCTTTCATTAAACTGGACCTGGATCATACCCTGAATAAAAGCTGGGGCAACCGTACCACTATCGGTGATATTGAATTCATTGATGAGTATACGATTCGCGGTAAGCGAAGCTCCGATGGCTGGGCTAATAACCAGCACATTTACTTTTATGCAAAATTCAATCAGCCAATCGTTAAAGCAACGGCAATGATTGATGATGTTGAAACCGAGATCAAACTGAAAGACGATGCATTTGAAGCGACCAAAACTATTGCCTATCTTGAGTTTGCGTCCAGTGATCAGCCTATTGAAATGAAAGTTGCTATTTCACCAACAGGTATGGACGGTGCCCAGAAAAACCTGGAAGCTGAAGTTCCCGGCTGGGGATTTGAGTCAGTTCAGAACAAGGCTCAGCAGGCCTGGCATGAAGAGTTGTCCAAAGTAGCGGTTAAAGGCGGCACAGAAGAGCAGAAAGAAATCTTCTATACAGCCATGTATCACGCATCCATTGCACCAATGATTTTCCAGGACGTTGATGGCAAATATCGCGCCATGCGTACCCAGGAAATCAAAGACGCTGAAGAATCGCCCAATTATTCTGTCTATTCCATGTGGGATACATTCCGTGCATTCCACCCTCTGCAAACCATCATCAATCCGGACCGTGCAGAGGAGTACGCCAACGACCTGATCCGTAAATACAAAGATGGTGGGATTCTGCCAAAATGGGAGTTACAGGGGCATTACACTGGTACCATGATTGGTTTCCCTGCAGTGTCTATCATTGCCGACGCCTTGGCTAAAGGTCTGGATGTTGATGTGCAGGATGCCAAAGAAGCCGCTGAGTTTACCGTTCGTTATCATGAAGAGAGCGAATTCCCGGACTGGACTGATGATCAGAACATTGGTGCTGCCAACGTCGTTCAGGTGAAAGTCTATGAAGAGAACGGCTTTGTTCATCATGGCTATTGGAATAGTGCATCCTACACTCTGGAATTTGCTTATGGCGACTGGGCAATGTCTGAAATTGCCAGAATGGCCGGGGATACTGTGCTTCAGGATGAATTCCTGAAACGTGCTGAAAACTGGCGTAACCATTGGGATTCTGAGACCAGCTTCCTGCGACCGAAAATCCATCCTCGCAGCACTAACCCTAATAAGCCTCCGTTGGAGTTCTACCTACCTATTGATGAGAGCCGCCTCGATGAGTGTGAGACACCATACGACACGGAAACAGTCTGTCCAAAACTGCCATTTGATCCGTACTATGTTGACGAATTCGCCTACACCGAAGGCAACTCCTGGCAGTGGAAATTCCAGCCAATGCATGACTTCGGTGCATTGAAAACAGCAATCTACGATGCTGATATTGAGAATGGCAAGACCGATACCACACCGGAAAAATCCTTCCGTGAAGACCTGGACGAACTGTTTACTGCCCGTTCTTCCAATACCGGTGAGGAGCTGCCAGACCTGACCGGGTACATTGGTCAATACATGCACGGTAACGAGCCTTCGCACCATATCCCGTACCTCTACAACCTGACTGATGAGCCCTGGAAAGCCCAGGAATACCTGGATCGCATCATGTCTGAAATGTACACCACGAAGCCTACCGGCCTGATCGGTAATGAAGATGTGGGTCAGATGTCAGCCTGGTACATAATGTCTGCCATGGGCTTCTACCAGGTCACACCGGCAGACCCAACCTACTCCATTGGTCGACCACTGTTTGATGAAGTGGCCATTGATGTAGAAGGCGGTGAATTTAAGGTCGTTGTTGATAACAACAGTCCTCACAATAAATACGTGAAGTCTGTAACCATTAATGGCAATCCTATCGGTGAGAACTTCACCTTCTCTCATAATGAGATCAAAGCAGGTGGAGAACTGCGCTTTGTCATGACAGGTGACAAGAAGGAAGCCATGCAGGCCTCTGTTTTGTAATTATTTGAATAAACCAGTATCGGGCCGCTAAGGAGCAGCCCGATACATCGAAGACAATTTATATCAGTGGCTGGTAAACAATTGCATAAAGGCTACTGCTCCACACAAAACCTGTTTGTGCAGATTTTATAAATCTGATAATTGAAATCTTGAATTATCAATCCAGCATTTAAACAACCAAAACACACGGTACTCTATGAAACCAATGATGTTTAAACGCAGTCTCATGGCATGCGCTGTAGCGTTGGCTATGGGGGTGATTACGGGATGTAACGATGATGACAATAGCAACAGCGTGATTGTGCCACCGACAACCGTCGCAAACGATTTAGTGGAATACGTTGACCCATTAATCGGTACCGGTGGCCTTGGTAATACTTATCCTGGTGCAACGGTACCTCATGGCATGATTCAGCTTTCGCCTAATAATGGTACTGGCGGTTGGGATTATATCGGTGGCTACGCCTACAAAGATGACCAGTTAGTTGGTTTCTCTCACAAACAGCTATCCGGCACCGGTGCTGGTGACCTGAATGATATTCTGGTCATGCCGATTAACAGCCGATCCGACCATAAGCGTGGCAGCATCCGTGAAGCGACCTATTTCAGCCATGACCGCGAAGATGCCCAGGCAGGTTATTACACGGTTATGCTGGATAACTATGGCATTAAGGCTGAATTGACCACAACGGATCGTGTCGGTATTCATCGCTACACACTTCCACAGGACGGAAAAACTCAAATCGTTCTCAACATAGGGAATACCTTCAACTGGGATTCGCCAACCGCAGCACAAATCAAAGTTGTTGATGAATACACGGTCGAAGGGTATCGGTACTCTGATGGCTGGGCCAAGCAACAACGTGAACACTTCGTAATGAAGTTCTCCCAGCCTATTATCAACCATGTGATTAAAAACGACAGTGATGGTCTTGATGAGCAGATCGAAGCTGAAGCCCAACTGTTGCGAGCTTATTTTGAATTTGATACTCAGGAGACAGCAACAGAACTTGTAGTAAAAGTTGCCCTGTCATCCGTTGATGTTGCCGGTGCGTACAAAAACCTTGAAGCAGAAGCACAGGGTTGGGATTTTGATGAGTATCAGGCAGCGGCGCAAACCCGCTGGCAGAACTATCTGGAAAAAATCAAAATTGAAGGTGGTGATGAACAGAAACGCATTTTTTATACGGCAATGTACCACAACGCCGTAGGTGTTCTGGTGCACTCTGATGTTGACGGCCGTTATAATCAGGTGAGTCACAATGGTCAGAACCATGTGACTGAAATTGCGACTACCGACAAAAATGGTGACGGTACACCAGACTTCACCCGTTACGATACCTTCTCTTTATGGGATACCTACCGCGCATCACATCCGCTGTATACCATTATTGAGCCAGAGCGTGTCAATGATATGGTGAAATCAATGATGGCCCAGTACGATGCCACCGGAATGCTGCCAGTCTGGTCTATGCAGGGCTCAGAAACAGACATGATGTTTGGTTATCATGCCGTGCCAGTAATGGTTGACGCATATCTGAAAGGTCTGACGGATGTTGACCCGGAACTCATGCTAAAGGCAATGAAAGATACTGCTAACAGCAATCATCCAAAAATTGCCCAATATCGTGAATTAGGATATGTGCCATTTAACCCGGACATTCTCGGCGATGACACCGATGGCGAAGAAAATCGATCAAGAGCCCAGCCCCGTCAAGGTGGCGATCACTGGGATAACTCCCGCTCTCTGGAGTACTCGTACGATGACTGGGCCATCGCTCAAATGGCCAAAGCCCTGGGTAAGACCGAAGATCTTGACCACTTCAGAAGCCAGTCCAAAAACTGGACCAAACAATATGATCCGGCCACCAAGTGGATGTCTCCCCGACTTGCTGATGGTTCATTCTATCAAAACTTTGATGTAAACCATTACGACACTGGTTTCTCTGAGTCGAACGCATGGCAATACATGTTCCATGTTCAGCACGATATGGAAAGTCTGCTCTCTCGAATGGGGCATGTCGATTTTATCCAGCGTCTGGACGATATGTTTGAAACCCCATTGACAGACGAGCAGAAAGACCCGAATAGCATCCACAAGCTGCCTATCTTCAGTACCGGCATGGTCGGCCAGTATGTTCAGGGCAATGAACCAGCGCATCACGTGGCCTACCTGTACAACTATGCAGGCGAACCATGGAAGAGCCAGCAGCGAGTCAAGCAGGCAACAGACGTTTGTTATACCGACCTGCCATCCGGCATTTGTGGTAATGATGACTATGGTCAGATGTCCGCATGGTACGTGTTCAGTGCTTTGGGCTTCTACCCGGTCAACCCTGCTGAGCAGCGCTATGTCATCGGAACCCCAATGGTTGAAAAGGCAGAAATCGCTGTACGGGATGGAAAAACATTTACCGTTGAAGCACGCAAGGTATCCGACACTAACTTCTACATTCAGTCTGCAACGCTCAATGGCCAGCCATTTGACCGTACCTATATCACCCATGACGAAATCATGAATGGTGGTGAGCTGGTGTTTGAAATGGGTTCTGAGCCTAATTACAACTGGGGTGTAGGGGAAGGATCAGCACCTCCGTCATTTACTACAGAAGCTCTGGAGCCAAGCCTGCAATAGAGCGTTCACAGACGTCAACACTTCTGTTTTACGGGCAATGTCCAACCGGCTTTGGCTTACAGCCAGTAGCCGGACTGGACTGACCACTATTAAAATTTTTCACACAGGTATAATCATTAATGAACTTTAAACGCAGCTTGCTTGCCAGCGCTGTATTGATGGCAACTATCGGAATCACCGGTTGTAACGATGATGACAGCAACGATAATAATGCTGGCACAACGCCACCCACTCTGGCAGCGGATACCACCTATACACAGTATGTAGATCCATTTATTGGCACCGGCTTTAACGGCCACACCTTCCCGGGCGCGGTCGTGCCTGAAGGCATGGTACAACTGTCCCCAGACACTGAGCTGCTGGGCTGGCACTCCTCTTCCGGCTATCACTACGACAAGGAAACCCTGTACGGATTCTCACACACACATCTGTCCGGTACAGGCATGGGCGGGCTGGGTGATATTCTGTTTATGCCGTATATTGAGAGTGAGCAGCATGAAGTGGTCACCATGGATAAGACCAAAGAAACTGCAGAACCCGGTTACTACTCGGTAGAGATTAAAGACAATGGTATCAAAGCGGAGCTGACCGCTTCTGAGCGGGTTGGCTTCCATCGTTACACCTATCCGGAAGGCAAACGGCAAAAACTGAAAATTGACCTGAACTCAATTCTGAATGCGGATTGGGGCAGCACCCCAATGCGAAACAAGCTCACCATTGTTGATGACTACACTATCAAAGGCGAACGTGACTCTCGCCATTTTTCTGGTTGGGCAAAAAATCAGAAAGTCTATTTCTATGCCACGTTTGACAAAAAGATCAAATCCGCCGAACTGTTTGCGAACGGTGAGCTTATGGATGGTCCTTCCGTTGAACACATTTCTGAAGTTATCACCACAGAAACTGGTGGGCTGAAACGTATCAAGGCAGATGTCACAGCATTCATCGAGTTTGAAGGTGACAGTTCCGAGCTGAATGCCAAAGTCGCTATCTCCAACGTAAGCACAGACGGTGCCGAGAGAAACTATCAGGCTGAAGCTGACACAACCTTTGATGCGGTTAAGGTGGCTGCCAACAACAAATGGCATGACGCCCTGAACGACATTCAGATTAAGGGCGGTACACAGGAAGAAAAAGAAGTCTTCTACACCGCTCTCTATCATACCAAAATTGCCCCACAGATTTTCCAGGATGTGGACGGCCAGTACCGTGGCATGGCAAATGGTTCTGAAGTGACGATTCAACAGGCAGCTGAAGGTGAAACAAACTTTGGCATCTACTCTCTGTGGGATACCTTCCGGGCACTGCATCCACTGAAAACCATCACTGAGCCAGAACGCGCAGTGGATTATGCTAAAAACCTGATCAGGAAATATCAGGAAGGTGGATTACTGCCCAAGTGGGAACATTTAGGTGATTACACCGGGACCATGGTCGGCTATCCAGCCGTGACGGTTATTGCTGATGCCATGACCAAATTCCCGGATGAGTTCAACATGGCAGAACGTAAACTGGCCCTGGAAGCTGCCATTGCCAGTTCTACCTGGAACCAGGGAGACTATCAGCACTGGGATCAGGCAGTTCTGAATCGCGTGATGACCCCGCACATTAAGTATATTGAAGAGATTGGTTTTGCCCCTGCTGTGGTAAAAGACACTGACGGAAACATCATCAGTGGAACTGCTGAGTCGGTCTCTTACGGTCTGGAAAATGCCTTCTATGACTGGAGCATAGCCCAGATTGCCCGTCTGGCCGGCGATGATGCTACACAGATCAAATATATAAAGCGTTCACAGAACTACAAACGTTACTTTGACAAAAACCCGGCCGAATACAGTGAATACGGCGTAACCGGCTTTATGCGTCCGGTGATGGAGAGCGGTGAATGGAGTACTCCATTTGATCCTTATAACGCCATTCACGAAACCGGCAACTACACCGAAGGTAACGCCTGGCAGTGGACCTGGTTTGCACCCCATGATATCCCAGGTCTGAAATACGAAATGGGTGGTGAAGCAGCATTTATGACTAATCTGGATGCCACCTTTACGGCCAACCAGACCGGTGAAGAAACTCCCGATATGTCCGGTCTGATCGGACAGGTCGCTTTCGGTAACGAACCATCACACCATATTCCCTACCTTTACAACTGGACCTCCGAGCCATGGAAGACTCAGGAAGTGGTTGATTACATTCTTGATGAAATGTACACCAACCAACCCGCGGGTGTAGTGGGCAACGAAGACGTGGGCTCCATGTCAGCATGGTACGTAATGTCAGCAATGGGCTTTTATCAGGTGAATGGCGCCGATCCAGTATATACGGTTGGACGACCACTGTTTGATGAGGTGGTGATTCCGGTTGCAGGCGGTGAATTCACCGTGACTGCCGAAAACAATACTGATGACAATATGTACATCAAAGAAGTGACCATCAATGGTAAAGCCCTTGGTGAACATTTCACCTTTAATCACAGTGAGTTCAAACCAGGAGGAGAGCTCAATTTTGTTATGACCGGTGATCAATCAGAAGCAATGAAACCAGTGTCAGTTAATTAAAAAGCATCTGAAATGACATCCAGATAAAACAAGGGTGTCGAATCAATTCGACGCTCTTGTTCAGTAAGTTTACGACGTCTTCAAAAATCCCAACCTGACTGCCAACATGTCTCCTGCATACGACGCAGGAGATACCTCCCGTGGAACCAACTACAAAACCATCTGCCCGGCTCAGTGCGCAGCAATGGTGGCAAATCATCAAGCAGCAACATGAAAGTGGCCTGAGCCAGAAGGCGTTTTGTCAATCCCGCAACATTGGCCTTTCAACAGTGTTTCAGACACTCATCGCAAGCTGCTGCCTGGCCGGCATTGATCCCTGCACGTATATGGTTGATGTTCTACAACACATCACCCTGCCCTGAATGTCCTGGACCTGATACCGCGAATTTGGCAGGAGAAATTCTGGGCCCATCCGGTGAAGTCCAATCTCGACTGATAGGGGGAGTCGGCCCCCTGTTTGTATGCTTACCTTGTTTATTAATTGAGCACTGAAGTCACGTTTCAAAACACTCAACTTTTTTTGATGCAAATCAACTTTAATTACGAATTAAGTACAATGCTACAAAAGTACCGCGCTTGAATTAATTTGCAGGTTTCTGAAAAAGAATTTCTCATTTATATTCCGATACAAATGTTCGATAGTGTTTTGGTTTGTAAATAAATCACTCAGAAAACCCATCAGCCGCGTCAAACTCTTTTTATTTTTTATCGAATTATTTGCTGAAATAAACTTTGAAGCTGGATTATCCAGGTCAAGGGGAACTATGAAAAAAGACATTGCAATTTTAAAGCGGCACCTGTTGACTGGCACCAGTCATATGCTGCCATTCATTGTGGCCGGTGGCGTACTGCTTGCCCTTTCGGTTATGTTAAATGGTAAAGGGGCTCAGCCAGAAGGGATTTTCCTGACCGGAATCTGGGATATGGGTATCGCCGGTTTCACCCTGTTTATCCCTGTCTTGGGTGGTTATATCGCCTACTCCATTGCTGACCGTCCTGCCCTCGCTCCCGGTATGATTGGTGCTTATCTTGCCAATGCTAATGGAACTGGCTTTCTTGGCGCTATCGTTGTAGGTTTCCTGGCCGGTTACATAGTTAACCAGCTGAAAAGAATCCCGCTGCCCAACAACATGAAAGCCATCTCCACTTACGGCATCCTGCCAGTAGGCGGCACCTTTATTGTATCTGCCATGGTAATCTGGGGTATTGGCCAACCTATCGCTTCATTAATGGAAGGTTTGAATGGCTGGTTGTCTGGCATGGGGGACGGCTCCAAAACGGTTCTGGGTGCAGTCCTTGGTGGCATGACAGCATTCGATATGGGTGGCCCGATCAACAAGGTTGCCACTTTGTTCGCCCAGACACAGGTATTTGAACATCCAAACCTGATGGGTGGTGTCGGTGTTGCCATCTGTGTACCACCATTGGGGATGTTCCTGGCGACCCTGTTATCCAAAAAGAAATACTCTGATGAAGAGCGCGAAGCCGGTCGTGCAGCAGGCCTGATGGGTATGATTGGTATCACTGAAGGTGCTATTCCTTTTGCCGCTAACGATCCACTGCGTGTTATCCCTGCCATTGTTGCCGGTGGTATTGTTGGTAACGTTATCGCCTTCAATATGAACGTACTTAACCATGCGCCATGGGGTGGCTGGATTGTCCTGCCGGTGGTGGAAGGTAAACCGGGCTACGTGCTTGCCACCGTTATCGGTGCTGCAACCACTGCGCTGATCGTTAACTTCCTGAAAAAACCTATCGAACAGCGTAACGAAACGACTGAAGAACCCAGCAGCAAGAATGACGATCTGGTTCTGGAATTCGAATAAACACAATCCTTCTGTTATTAGCAGTCAGATTCTACTGGCTACCTGTTGACCCATGTAACAAGGCTTTTTATGAAATTCAAACGCAGTATTCTTTCCTGCGCCGTATTGGCAAGCATTATTGGCCTGACCGGCTGTAACGATGATGATTCCTCCGTGACAACGACACCTCCGCCGGTGGAATCAGAGGCATCCATTCTGAAATATGTTGATACATTAATTGGCACCAACGGGCTTGGTAATGTTAATCCAAGCCCGGTAACTCCTGAAGGTATGATTCAGCCATCCCCTGATAACTGGAATCCCAATGGTTGGGATGGCAAAGGCTCCCCTTCCGATTATCATAACAACCTGGACATGCTTTCCGGCTTCAGCACCACCCATATCTCTGGTGCAGGCAAGGGAGATCTTAACGATTTTGCATTCCTGCCATACAGCGGCTTCAATACTGATCCGGTTACTATAGACAAGACGACTGAAGTAGCAGAAGTTGGTTACTATGCGGTTGATCTGCTGGAAACCAAGGTTAAAGCGGAATTAACGGCCACTGACCGGGTCGCTTTCCATCGCTATACCTTTGAAGAAGGTGAAGACCGGAAAGTTCGTATCGATCTCCAACATGAACTGCTGGAGCAGTACGGCAACCATTCCCGCAGTATTTATTACAAAAAAGTCAGCGACACCGCCATTGCTGGTGCCCGTACCTCTAATGAATGGGGTCAGTGGCAGACAGTTTACTTCTATGCTGAATTCTCTGAGCCGGTCACCAGCGAAAGCCTCTATGTTAACGGAGAGCCTTCTGACCTGAGTGAAGTGGGACTGGCCGACTATAAAGGCTATGGTGATTCAAGACCCCGTGTTCAGGATATCATGACACACCTGAATTTTGGTGCTGGTGACCTGCCCATTACGGTGAAGATTGCCATCTCCGGCACCGGTGTCGAAGGCGCCATGGCAAACCTGAAAGCCGATACCAACGGCTGGGACTTCAACTCTGTTGTTAAGCAGAACCGCGCACAGTGGACAGAAGTGCTGGGTGAGTTTGAGGTTGAAGGCGGCACAGAAGCAGACAAGACTATGTTCTATACATCTCTGTATCGTACTCATATTGCGCCATTTGTTTATCAGGATGTGGATGGCAAATACCGTGGAATGGATGGTAACGTCTATCAGGCGGACAAAGATTTCACCAATTACTCCGTGTATTCAATGTGGGATACGTTCCGTGCAGCGCACCCTCTGAAAACCATCATTAACAAAGATCGCTCCATTGAATACGCTCGCGATCTGCTCAATAAATACAAGACAGGTGGTGTGTTACCGAAATGGGAACTGCATTCTGATTACACCGGTGAAATGGTAGGTTATCCAGCCGTATCTGTCATCGCTGACATTATGGTTAAACACCCTGAAGCATTCACCCAGGATGAATTTAACCTGGCACTGAAAGCCGCTGACGTATCTGCCAACTTCGACCTGCTTATCACCGAAGACTGGGTTCCCTACCGCGACGCGTGGAACGGCGACAAGCGTTTTACCGTTATGACCCGGCACGGCCAGTATGCCGAAGAGCTGGGCTACGTACCTGCCAACGTCAAATGGAAACAAGATCAGGCACCAAACGGCGTTGAAGGATTGCAACAGGATAAGTATGACGAACTGGTGAACGAGTCCGTGTCCTACGGTCTTGAAAATGCCTACTATGACTGGACTATTGCGCAAATCGCCAAGCTGGCGGGTGATGACGTGCAGTTCAAACGCTATATGAAGCGTTCCGAAACGTTCAAAAACTACTTTGATCACAACCCGGCAGAGTATGAAAAATACGCTGGCGCTACTGGCTTTATGCGCCCAATTAACAAGTCGGGCAGCTCTACAGAAAGGACATGGGCAAACAACTTTGATGCTTCCTGTATCGATCAGGAAACCGGCAAATTTATCGGTGAATCCGTTGGCAAAGACTTCAATGCCTGTAAGGACCTGAATAATGCCAGCATGTACTACCCTTACCGTGCCGAGCATCGCGGTGAAAACTTCACGGAAGGCAATACCTGGCAGTGGACGTGGTTTGCACCGCACAATATTAATGGCCTGAAAAACGTAATGGGTGGCCAGAAAATTGAACGGACTGACTTTGACACATCAGAAACCGTGACGACTGTCGGAGAAGAAAGCTTCCTGAAAAATCTGGATGCCCTGTTTACCGCAGATTCAAATGCCGATACCTCCCAGGGTGATATGACCGGCTATATTGGTCAGTTCATTATGGGTAATGAACCGGACCACCACGTTCCCTACCTGTACAACTGGACTGCCGAACCATGGAAAACCCAGCAGTACGTTGATCAGGCCATGAATGAATTCTTCCACCCCACGCTGGAAGGTCTGATTGGTAATGAGGACGTTGGTCAGATGTCAGCTTGGTACCTGATGTCGGCTATGGGCTTTTACCAGGTAACTCCTGCGGATCCAACCTACACCATCGGTCGTCCATTATTTAATCAAGTAATCATCCCGGTTGACGGTGGTAAATTCACCATCTCAAGCTTTAACAACTCTGAAGAAAATATGTTTGTGAAAGAAGCCACCATTAATGGCAAGCCTCTTGGTGAAAACTTCACTTTCAATCACGATGAGTTGAAGCCTGGCGGTGAACTTCGCTTCATTATGACAGCTGACAAATCAGAAGCTATGAAACGGGTTCAGGTTAAATAACATAACTGAAAACAAGGGCATCACTTAATGATGCCCTTATTACAGGAATTCAAACCGATCATTTTATTTAAAAACATTTTTCTATAGCAACAACAAAACAGTTCGGCAATTCATTGCTAATGAATTGCTGTGCCGATTATCGTTTTTTTTTCAACACAAAAGCAATTTAACAAGCAAAGTAGAGGAATAAAATGAAATTTAAACGTAGCGCCCTGTCTTGCGCAGTGCTGATGAGCATTATGGGCCTGGTGGGCTGTGACGAAGACACTACCAATAATATTACCGTCACACCTCCACCAACGGTAGAACCTGAAACGCCAGATATCGACATGGGTGCCAACCCACCGGTTGCCTTTGAAGATATGGATGTGACCCGATATGTTAACCCGTTTATCGGTACTGGTAATCTGGGTAACACTTATCCAGGAGCAACAACACCACACGGTATGGTTCAGCTCTCTCCCAACAATGGTTCAAATGGTTGGGAGTACATTTCCGGATATTATTACCATGACAATCGTGTTGCTGGATTCTCCCACACCCACCTGTCTGGTGCCGGTGCTGGTGACCTGAATGATATTCTGGTCATGCCCATTAACACCCGTTCTGACTATATGTTGAACGAGGGCTCTGCGACACTGAATGTGGAAGCATCCCGCTTCCAGCATAAAAATGAGTCCGCCACCGCCGGTTATTACTCGGTATTTCTGGATGACTACGCCATCAAGGCAGAGCTGACGGCATCAGATCGCGTGGGGGTCCACCGTTACACATTCCCGCAAGACACCAAATCTGAAATTATTGTTAACCTTGGCTTTAAACTCAATTGGGACTACACCGCTGAATCTTACTTCATGTGGGATAAAGACAATAATACCTTGGCTGGCCATCGCTTCTCTGATGGTTGGGCGCCAAGCCAAAAAGAATTCTTTGTGATGGAGTTTGATAAGCCCATCAAAAACATTCGTTTTGAAATGTATGACCGGGACGCCAAGGGGTATGTGCCACTAGCTGACGGCACTACGGAACTGACCGAACAGTATGCCCGAGCCTATGTTGAGTTTGACACCTCAGAGAATGCTCTCACCGTTGAGGCAAAACTGGCACTCTCCAACGTTGAGATTGGTCAGGGTGGCAACTCCGGCGCTTCTCTGAACATGACCGAAGTTGCTGGCAAGAGCTTCGATGAAGTTCGTAAGGCCGCCACGGCCAAGTGGGAAGCTGAACTGGGTAAAATTCGCGTTGAAGGAGATGAAGAATACAAGCAGACCTTCTACTCTGCACTGTATCACTCCTATCTGGGTCAAACTATCCACTCCGATCTGGATGGCAAGTACCGTCAGGTTCTTCAGGGTCGTGGCGCTTACCCTGATGGCGAAGATGGTGGTCCAAAGTTGATTGACCCGGTTCGTATCGCTGATGCCAATAAGGATGGCGTTCCTGATTTCGTTCGTTATGACACCTTCTCATTGTGGGATACCTACCGCGCTGTACAACCATTGTCCAGTATTCTTGAGCCGGATCGACTGGTAGATGTTGTGTTGTCCATGTTGTCCTATGCCGAAGAACCTGGTGGTCGTCTGCCAGAGTGGACCTTCAAGGGCAATGAAACTGGCATGATGATGGGTATGCACTCAACACCGGTTATTGCCGATGTGCTTACCAAAGGGTCTCTGGAAAAACGACTGAAAGACCTTAAGTTCTCAGACGCAGACATCCAGGATGTCAAAGAGCGTCTGATCAATGCCATGATCAAGGATGCTCGTAAGGGCAGCGCTGTTGATTCCATTGATGAGTACGTAGAGAAAGGTTACAAATCAGCAAAGCTGCGCGATGGTGCTACCGATGACCTGTGGGCTCACTCACCATTTGCGAACAGCTGGACCGCTTCCTACTCTCTGGAATACGCCTACAACGACTGGACCATTGCCCAAGCGATCAAAGCCGTTCGTGGTGAAGACGTTCCTGAGTATAAAGAGTTTGCGGATCGTTCTAACAACTGGCAAGCACAGTTCGACTTCGGTGGCGCTCGCTACAAGGGTTGGTTCAAGCCTCGTGACATAGAAGGCAATTTCATTGATGCTGACTGGGTTGATCCTGCTACCGGTCTGGCCGTTGGCAAAGACTGGCGACCGGACATGTTTAACTACGCGTTCACAGAGTCAAACGGCTGGCAGTACTCTTTCAGTGTACAGCATGACATTCACGGCCTGATCGACCTGATGACCGAGTTTGACCAGACAGTGCAGGACCCTGCTGCCAAGCGTGGCGAGTTGTTTGGTGAGCGTCTGGATGAGTACTTCAGCACTTACCCGGATCGTAATGCCGGCGATAACCAGTTCCCGATTTTCAACACCGGTAACGTGGGCCAGCATGTTCAGGGTAATGAGCCGGATATCCATGTACCATACCTCTACAATTATGTAGGACAGCCATGGAAAACCCAGACTGCGGTGACTGCAGCAACCAATGTCTGTTACAACAATACGCCGGATGGTATTTGTGGTAACGATGACTTTGGTACATTGTCGTCCTGGTTTGTATTCCGGGCCTTGGGCTTCTTCCCGGTGAGCGCTTCATCCGGTATCTATGAGATCGGTACGCCGATTTTTGATACCGCCTCTATTGATGTGGGTAACGGCAAGTCCTTTGACGTTACTGCAGAAAATGTGACTCGTGAAAATATCTTTATTCAATCAGCTACTTTTAATGGCAAGCCATTTACCCGCACATACCTGACTCATGATGAGATCATGAATGGCGGTAAGCTGGACTTCATTATGGGCAGCAAGCCGAATATGGAGTGGGGTTCCAAGGCCGAGGATGCTCCTCCGGCCCTGGGAGTGGGTGAGTTCCTGCATGAAGGGGCTAAGCCTTAAGAAGCCATGAAAGGGAGCTTCGCTCCCTTTCATCATATATACATAGCTCAATTAAAAAAATACCCCGAAAAACCGGGGCATTTTGTATTTTACATCGTTTAGCGAGTGTTCGCAGACATCGCTTCCGCCTTATTTCCAGTCATTACAAAATGCAGATTGCCGCCATCTTTGAATTCTGAATGTTCAAAGGTGTTGAAAACATCCAGTGGCTTGCCATTGATGGTGACCGATTTCACGTACTTGTTTTCCGCACTGTTGTTTTCAGCAGTTACGGTAAACTTACCCTTACCAATGCTCATCTCAACCTTATCGAAGATTGGCCGGCCAATGGTGTAGGTTGGATCCACTGGGGTCACCTGGTAGAAGCCCATGGCAGACATGATGTACCAGGCAGACATCTGACCAACGTCTTCGTTACCAATAATGCCGTCTGGCGTTGGCTTATAAAATTCGTTGTAAACCTGATCCAGATATTCCTGAGCTTTCCATGACTCTTCTGTACGGTTATACAAATAGATAACGTGGTGAGAAGGCTCATTGCCGTGGATGTACTGACCAATATAGCCGGTCATATCCTGATGGCTTTCACCACCGCTGGAATCTGCGGTAAACAGCGCGTTCAGCTTCTGGTTTAAGCCTTCGGTGCCACCCATGATTTCAGTCAACTTGTCCAGATCTTGCATAAAGGTCCACTGCCATTGCCAGGCATTGCCTTCGGTATACCAGTATGCATCAGCGCTATATGGGTTAAATTCGCTGGAGGGGATCTCTTTCTCACAGGTGTCCAGTTTCACTGGTACAAAGAAGCCTGCCTCTGTATCCCAATGGTTCAGTGAGTAGTAGGCGCGTTCATTGAATTCACTATACGCGTCCATATCACCAGCGGCTCTCGCCATCTGAGCGATAGTCCAGTCGTAGTAAGAGAATTCCAGGGCATAAGAGACGGAGTTCCAGTTTGGCACACCAACACACTTGTCATTCTGATAGTAACTCAACTGTCCTGCCATGACTGCTTGCAATGTATGGTCAGGAATCTGTGGGTAGTCATAAGGGGTGTAATAAGCGGATTTTTTGGAAGCTTCCAAAGCGCGTACAGGGTCGATATCCAGACCTTTAACCACTGCATCACCGACGATAGCGGTAGATGGATAACCGATCATGGTCCCGGTCTCTTTACCACCACCTTCCCACTTGGGCAGCAGACCAAATTCATCAGACTTGCGTAGTAAGTCTTTAACATACTCGGTAGCACGCAGTGGCTTGATGATGGTTAACAGCGGGTGAACCGCACGAAAACTATCCCATGTAGAGTAGATGGTGTAGTTTTGTGTGCTGTCAGCTTTGCGCTCAACACCCAGCATATCACGGTAAGCGCCATCGACATCCTGGAATACTGCCGGGGCGATCAGAGAGTGGTATATCGCTGTATAGAAGTTGGTTTTTTCATTCTCGGAACCGCCTTCTACTTTAATGGCAGAGAGTTCTTTTGCCCATTTATCTTCCGCGTCGAACTTCGCTTGCTCAAAGTTATAGCTTGGAGCTTCTGCCATCAGGTTACGCTCTGCACCCTCCCAGCTAACGGGAGACAGCGCTACCCGCATTTCGACAGGGCCCTCACCTTTGCCAAAATCCAGATACGTAATCTGCTCTTTGTTGGGTGCGTTGATAGAGCCATAAACAGCACCCGTCACCATGTTTTTAGCCTCGCCTCCGTCCCTGGCAATCATGGCACTGACGACTGGCTGATTGAACTTGGCATAGAAGAAGATGTCTTGCCCCTGGAACCAGCCTGTTGACTTACGGCGACCACGAATAGTGTACTCATCCACTAACTCCACACGGTTTTGCAGGGATTCGCCATTATTTGCGGCCAGTGTGTGGGACAGGTCCAGCTTAATCTTACGATTTGCACCCTCTGCATAGGTGTAGCGGTGTAAGCCTACGCGAGTAGTGGTTGTTAACTCTGCCTTGATCTGGCCTTCATTTAAGATTACTGAGTAATAGCCTGCGGATGCTTCTTCATTGATCTTGTCAAAATCGTTGTTTTCACTGTGCTGGTCATCTGAGTACGGTAAAACCAGGATATCACCCATGTCTGTAGCACCAGTGCCAGACAGGTGAGTATGGGAGAATCCGTAGATGTTAATATCCTGATCAACGATCACACCGCCTTCAGTGTAATCACTGGAGTCCCAGTAACCAGAGGCCGAGTGCCAGGGATTTTGTCCAGCCTCAGTACCTTGCTCTGTGCCTTTAAAGGTATCAGGAGAGAGCTGCACCATACCGGAAGGCACAACCGCACCAGGGAAAGTGTGGCCACTGGCGGCTGTACCAATCATAGGATTAACGTATTTAAGGAGAGAGCGATCAATTACAATATCTTTTCCGTCTTCAGGCTGTACTACGGGAGGAATTACCTCTTCAGGCCCCGTGACATTGTATACAATCGTTTCGTCATCACAACCGGTCAGTGTCATGACGCCAATCGCGACGGCTGCAGCCATCAGTGTAGGTTTAAACTTCATTATTTACCCTTGCTGAATCCAGTCACCTGGATATCGTTACTATTTACGGCAGACACGCAACACTCTTTCTGGCAGAAGAAGTAGATGCCTACCATCATTAAAATGAAACACAGAATACGGGGATTTAATAAAACATTGAAAAGCGTATGATTTAAGTAGAAATATCGGTTCTCTGAAAGAAACAATATCAAACAATCAAAGGCAATATAAACAAGAACCTTTCAAAGGTTAACCTGAAAATTAATCCAAAGAATGTAATTTTGTAACATTTTAAATTTTTGCTGATTTTTTTTGATCTGTATCAATAATCAACATCCAGCTGAAGATATGCTTTGAAATTTGATGTAGATCAAGAACATGCGAGGATAGTGAATATTGCTGCAAAAGTACTATTTTTGCATTATCTTACAGGTTTTCAGCAACAGTTTTCTCGTTTATGTTTTAACTTGATTGAACGCTGATGTTCAGTTTCTAAATCTTGCTCCCAAAAGAAAGCACCTCCGTCTTTTATTTTTCCCAGTTTTAATTATTTTCAACAACCTTACACCGATTAAAAATCGGCAAGGTCTAGAGTGATTATGAAAAAGATCTCGCTATCCTCAAGCGGCATCTGTTGACTGGTACCAGCCATATGCTGCCATTTATTCTGGCAGGTAGGGTACTGCTTACACTGTCCGTTATGTTGAATGGTAAAGGGGCTCAGCCAGAAGGTCTCTTTCTGAGCGGTATCCAGGATCAGTAGCTGGCCATATGGAATCACATATTTCTGGCTACTCTTGAAGCTTGCATTGCCAATGATCGGCAACCGCCAGTAGATTTAAACCAACGGGTTCCTTGGCTGATAGATGAAAGTCGCCTCAACGAACTACGAATCCATGACCCGCCTGCCAGCTAAGGTCACTCCAGTCTGAAGGTATTATGGGGCGGTGTATCCCTGCGTGGTGCACT
The DNA here is from genome assembly GCA_027942505.1 of Endozoicomonas sp. Taxonomy (GTDB): domain Bacteria; phylum Pseudomonadota; class Gammaproteobacteria; order Pseudomonadales; family Endozoicomonadaceae; genus Endozoicomonas. The sequence goes on from JAQFVO010001139.1 coordinate 24,296, forward strand.
TGCGTGGCTGAGATTAGCGAATAGTTACTCTGGAGCCGTTTTGAAAATGACAAGGGACTGACTGAAAACAGGATATTCATCTCAACCAATACCAGTCACACAAGGTTTGAAGTGCTTCGAGCCAATACCAGAAGATGGCCGATAGAGCCTATGATTAATCAACTCAAACATACTTTTGGCTGTTGTCGTTTGTAGCAACAGAAGCTGAGAATGCTACTGCGATGGATGCATATAAAAATGGCAGGTTATGGATTATTACAGCTGTTGACCGCCTGCAAAAATCAGTCATGTCTGAATATTTCACATACCATGGAGAAGTCCGAATACAGTCACTGCCCCCATGGTCAGAATTGCACTTTCAAGACTTATTCCAAGGCACACGATTCTAATGAACTGATCGATCAGTCATTTTCTGATAAGACAAAAGCCTCATAAACAAAGGCTTTTAAACAAATCTGGAAATAAAACCGAATTTGAAAAAAGAGTTCTCGTGGGCTGCTTTCTTTTTTCCAGAAAACTGACTGGACATTCGTTTTATGCAAACTCTAAGGTCGAGTATTTATAAGTTAAGACACTCATTGAAACTAAACATAAAGAGAGCAGAAAAAATGACCAAAAAGGGCAGAACAAACTTTGCCACTACGCCTGATTAGAAAAAAAGTCCGCTTAACCAAATCAAGCTGAAAAATAATAAAAAATTGATTTAAGACATAAAAATCATACAAATATAAACGTATATTAGCACCCCCAAAATTTAGCGATCTTTAGGAGCATCTTGTTGTGTTGATAAAAAAACATCTCTGTGCCGTTGCTGTCAGCATGGCTGTACTGGCATTATCCGGCTGTAATGACGATGACAATAATATTGTTTCCAGCGGAAATAATAATTCAGGACTTATTCCTGAGCATCAGCTGAAAGCCGCAAAGTTTAAAGATATGATTGATCGCAAAGGCAACCCCATTGCGGTTCGTGATGTTGTAAGCAGCAATATGCGTTACATTCCTATGTTTGATGCGGGTGCTTGGCACGGCCATACACTGTCAATAAAGGATGATAAACTGTCTTTCGGTGGTACTGCACTGGTTACAGAAGAGTATTCTGTGTTCATGGCTGACCAGTTTGATGCTCTGAATCTCTATGCAAATGGCGTTGAAATCAGCCTTAATCTTATTGAGGCCTATTCAATCCCGGGTGCGCTTGTCCAACGTTATAAAGGATTTAACGGACTCGAAGCAGAAATGATTCTGCGATTTGTAACGGACAGAACAACACTGGTTCAGACTACTATCAGCAACCCCGAAGGCCTAAATATTGAAGGCCTGTGGGATGGTGAGTTGATGCAGAATTACCGGGCTAACTCCGGCATACTGGAGTCAGGGGATAACGGGCAGCCTACGTCGGTAGAAGAGGCTTACCCAACGTATTCCCGCGCTATTACTGCAACTGAACAGGGCGTTGAAGTATCTTTTGGTGAAGTCGATAATTCCTGGTCCCTTGCCACGTCAGGAGAATCCAGATTCAAGGTGACTCGTTCGATAAAACCTGAATCAACAGAAATCTCGAAAGATGGAAAGGCATTCCGCCAGCAGGCACAATTGGGTACTGCCCAAACCATCACTCTGTACTCCGCTTACACTCACGTACTGGAGCAATCTGACAACGAATCAGAGAGCGCCAAGCTGCAGGACGTGATGTCCAGGCCTGTTGAATACATGAACGCTTCCGCTAAACGCTGGGAAGAGTACCTCGACAAGGGTCTATCCAACAGCACCGCAACCGACGAGCAGGAGCGGGTTGCGGTAAAAGCAATGGAGACGTTGAATGCCAACTGGCGTGGTGAAGCGGGCAGCATTAAAACAGATACAGTCACTCCGTCTGTTACCGCCCCCTGGTTCTCTGGCAACCTGACCTGGCCATGGGACACATGGAAACAGGCTTATGCGATGGCCCATTTCAATCCTGACGTAGCCATGGATAACATCCGCACTGTGTTCCAGTTCCAGATTCAGGGTGATGATGTCTTACGTCCGTGGGATAAAGGTTATCTGCTGGATGTTGTTGGTTACAACCTGTCTCACGAGCGTTACAACGCTATGGCAGAAGCTGGTCTTGATATGTCCGGACTGTCTGGTAGTGGCGTATCTAATTGGAATGAGCGAAATACCAAGCCTTCACTGGCTTCATGGGCTGTATGGGAAGTATATACAGCCCTGAAAGACGAACATAACCGTGACGAAGAAGCTCAGGCATGGCTGGATGAGATGTATCCAAAGCTGTCTGCCTATCATGACTGGTGGCTTAATGCCCGTGACACCAATAAAAATGGTATTCCTGAATACGGCGGCGCAAAAGATCCTGTGCACACTGTCTTCCAGTCTGATATCGATTCTGGTGAATGGGGTAGCGACGCTAAGCTGGATGAAATGAAGTTCCAGTATAAGACGAATACTTCAAATGGTACCTGGATTTATGAAACCGGTGTTGATAAATACAATGCTCTACTTTTGAGTGGTGAATATACTGAAATGTATATTCCTGCCAAGACAGCGACCTCCTGGGAATCAGGTCGTGATGATGCTGCAGCATTTGGTTTCATTGATACCATTGATAACCTTCAGGGCTGGAGCCGGGAGCCAACCGCAGATGAAGCAAAGACCGAAGATCAACTTGGACGCTTTGCAAACGGGCTTAATGAGTTCAACAACAATCATTTGATCTCAATGGGGCCTGAAGGATCTGTAGTGACCTATGCTGACTCCTCTGCAGAAAATATGGCCAAACTAACTGAGGCGAAAAAACTCTGGGAAGTCAGGTTTAATGAAAACACCAATCCTGTTGGCGACCTGTCCGGATACTCTCTGATGCAGGAGTCAGTGGATCAGGCATCTTACTGGTATTCCGACAACAACTACCTGTCAAAGATTGCTGAAGTTCTGGGTGATACAGCAGGTGCTGCGAAATTCTCTGATAACGCAACCAAAACCAAAGCCTACATTAACCAGTGTATGTTTGATGCTGATACCGGCTTCTATTACGACATCACTATTAATGTAAATGACAAGGGTGAAATCACACCGCTTGCAAATGGCTGTGCTGGTAAGCCTGTTGCTGATCGAGGAATGGGGCCTGAAGGTTGGTCACCATTGTTTAATCAGGCTGCTGATCAGGATAAAGCAGATGCTGTAGTGAAGAACATGTTGGATGAAAGTAAGTTCAACACTTACGTTCCCTTGGGCACATCTGCAGCGGATGCTCCAGCCTACGGTGCTAATATCTACTGGCGTGGTCGTGTATGGTTGGATCAGTTCTACTTTGGTGTTCGTGGTATGGATAACTACGGTTATGGTGTAGAAGCCAGAGAATATGTCGACCGTTTATTCCAGAATGCGGAAGGACTGACAGCGGCTAAACCTATTCAGGAAAACTACAATCCTGAAACAGGTGCGGTGCAGGGAGCTAATAACTTCTCCTGGAGTTCTGCTCACCTTTATATGCTGTATAATGGGTTCGTTGGTCAGCAAAAATGAGTTGAGTATGATGTAACACTGTTTATATCAACTGGCTCAGCCCGTATTTCATAAATAAGAGCAGGTTCCACCCAAACACCTGATATGATTGGGTCGACCGAAACAAGCCTCGGAAGAAGCAAACCGGAACCTGCTATGGCGAAATATACACAAGAAACTCTCACTCTACTTTAGAGTTCTTGAAAGTAGTCCATCTGGCAATGAGCGAATAATCCGCTAAAAGCCCCCTCCAAACACCTATTTCGAGATGGGCGCCATGCTCACTTCATATCATCGAGTGGGGTGCTCTCTCTATTTGATAATTGACTCAAAAGTCAATTACATTCTTGCCAGACATGAAGTGAGACCAAAGTTG
>JAQFVO010001234.1 GCA_027942505.1 Endozoicomonas sp.
AATATTGAAATTTCCGATATTGGCTTTTTCTTGCCGGACGAGCTGCCCGAGCTGTCGCAAAGCCGGACTCTGCCTGAAGACATCCAGCTGCTGGTGACTCACAAACAACACGCCGAACTGCCAACCAGCTTTGACTAGCCACGGGAGTAAGTGAATCATGAATGGGCCTTTGGGTAGCGTTTACGTGGTTAATGCAGGTAACCTCATGCCAGGCCAGCCCGCCCCTGTTTTTTCCAGCACAGGGCAGGTTCAGGGCTTTTGTGTTGTACCCCAAAACCTGTCCCGATTGACCCCCATGGCGGATGGTGCCATGATCAGTCGGCTCACCACAGACACACCAGTGTCACTCCTGCCGAACGCTGGGAGTGATCGACCACGATTGTTACCCCGGCTGCTGAGTATTCCCGCCTCAATGTCAAACAAATACATTGCGCCAGCACAAACAGCCACTAAACAACAGCTAAATGAGGGTAGCACAGCATCAGACAACGTCACATCCCCCCCCAAAACCACCAGTCATGCTGCCCCGACAGCATTGCCTGATACTGCCAGTCGCCTCGCCCAGCCTGACGAGCTTAACGCTCAACCGTTATCCGGGCAGACGAGCAATCCGGACACTATTGACGTTGATCGGCCAGCACCTGGCAACGTCACGCAAATATCAGTATATGAGCAGGAACTCAAACAGCTTGTTGATCAGACGAAAAAGCAGGTTAACTCTCTGGTGGCTAATGCCACGGATTCCCTGAAAGCCATCAAAACATCAGCCACGGCGCCACTAGAAGCAATAGATGAAGCCAAGCAGTCCTTGAAAGCCACAATTAACGAGGAGCGACAGAAGATAAATATCACCTACCAGGCGCTTGAGGAAATCAATAAGCAGCTGGTCCCCATCGCTTTGAGCACCACTGCCTTGAATCAGGACCTGGTGCAAAAGCTGGGCACCCACATGCACACGCTCGCCGAGGAGTATCACAGCCATCTGGTACATCTGCTGGAGCGCCGGCCACCACCGCTACGAGAGTGCGTTAGTCCGACGCTGCAGGACGCTGACAGCGCAGAGACTGCCTCTGAACTACCCCTCTCCCTGTTCGGTAGACAATTAGGAACTTTTCAGAGCGACATGCAACACCTGCTCAGGCTCAACACCGCCATTGACCAATGGCTCGGCATAAAAAATCCTGGCAAGCTTGGCTCCATCAGAATGATGTTGCAACA
>JAQFVO010000014.1 GCA_027942505.1 Endozoicomonas sp.
ACGACAGTAATCAGACAATTGCTGTCGATTGGCGCCTGAATGATCTGGTCAATATGGCCATTGTGCAGAGTACGGCGAAAAAATCGACCGGTGTGACCGAGGCATTTCTTGATGAGGTTCTCAAATCTCCCCAGATTGGTGTCGAGCATGAGCGCCCGGAGAATATCTTCGAGGCTGATGGCCATGTGCGGGGCAAAGCTGACGGTGACCAGAGCCTGTTCTACGACCCGGAAACGGGAAAAACCGACACCTCAGGTCCTGTCATGGGGCTGACCCGTGCCATGTTGCAGGCCATGGCCAGAAGGCATCTGGCTGGTGACAAACTGTCGGACTCTCAGCGCAGAGAGATCATCCAGCAAGTGCATGTGCTGGCGGATCGTCAGGAAACCTCAGCTGTGGCCGGGCTGGCAAAATTTATCGGGCTTGGGGGGGCCAAACCGTCACCAGCAGATATTGCTGATATCCTTGATGAACGGCTAACCGACAAGTCTTCGATCCTGACTCAACAGCACGATCAACTCATTAACCGTCTTGACCAGGGAGATTTTGCCGGGGGTAAAAAACTGTTTGTGCAACTTTCTCCGGATCAGCTGCTTGAAAAGGTAGAAACCCTGGCCCTTGAGCCCGACTATCTCGGTATTGATGACTCGGCAGGACTCCTGGCAAACCTGCGGGCAGAGATTCTCCCCAATGATGCATTCAGTGATCGTGGCGAAAGGCCCAATGTGAAGACCTCTTTTAGCAGGCAGCGAGCCTGGGAGCTTTTCACTGACCTCTATGACAGCAAGATTGCCGCTCAGAAAGAGGCGTTCAACCGAGTAAAAGTTCAGGCCATGATCTATCGTCACGGGATTTACGATAGCAATGAGGCAAGCCGATTGAGTCAACTTCTGGTTCAGCTGCTGCCTGTGAGGGCCAGCGCCAGTGACTATGTCGGGGCCTTGCAGCAGAACGATGCACCGGCCGTGGTAACACTGCACCAGTTCGATCCGAAGCGGATTGCCGGGATGATTAAACACTATTTGGTTCTCAGGGACTTCGTTGACAAGCGTTTTGCTGCAACGTTTGGCAGTGCTGTTACTGACCCACAACTGCACAAAGAGCTGGTCAGTCATGTGGCACGTATCAGCCTGGATGCCTTGAAGGGTAATATCCATTCGGGTTCATGGGAGGCCGTTGCTGGTCAGAACCTGAAGGACGAGCATGATGAATTTGTGGCTCTTGGTGGTAATGACGTTGATGTTTTGTACTGAGACTGAAC
>JAQFVO010000076.1 GCA_027942505.1 Endozoicomonas sp.
CTATGTGGCCGTTATCAAGGGTACAGACGTTGATCAGCCGCGTAACCTGGCTAAGTCGGTCACTGTTGAATAGTCGATGGTGAGTTTGTAACGTTGGTGTTGGTGGACATTAAAGTTCGATCACTTCCATTAAAAATAGAGTCTTCTACTAGCTTGGATGTAGTTGTAGACGGCTCTTTTCGTGTCTGACTCAGAAAAACCTTTAAATAAGAAAGACCAGAAGCGCCTGGAAGATGGTCGCGGGACTGGTGGCGGGTTGGACTATATCCCATTCATCCTAGTAGAGGAGTTCAGCAGTTCGGGGAAAGTATCAGGGTCAAGAGTGCCATTGTTGGACGCATTCATCATTTTCATTCGGGTATTGAGCTAGCTGCTTTTCTTCCATTTGAAAGACATAAAGCCACTATTGATACCAGAGAACAGTACCCGATCCCTTTGAAGGATTCTCTGATTATTTGTCGCCAGTTTGGCATTCGGCGCCCTCAGAGAGTAGAGGGGAATATAATTAGTGATTCGTCGTTTAATTTCTTCCGTCAGCTTAACAGGCTTGTTTTTTCCGGTGTCTCTGTTGGGCCATACGATGGGCCTGCTGGTGACTATTGCCACGCGCCCCCTTGTTTCTCGCTAGCTCTCGTGACAGAGAACTCTGTGACCGCCCAAGTTTTGCTGTAATTTGGTTTTGGGAGACACCATTTAACAACCTGAGTGGGCGGCAGATCAGGGAGTGCGTAAAACGTCGAAAGATCAGCGGCGGTACTTGGAGTGTACTCGGTCAGCACTGCCGGGATACTTTTGCAAGTCTGAAAAGACGTGCAGACTGCATGGAGTATCATTTTCCCGATTCCTGAAAGACCGGATCATCGGCTCTGGGATTATTCCCAAACTTTCAGACTTGGTTCGAGAAAAATCCGCTCAGTTGTGGAGTGGTTTTGCCTACGGTTTTTGAGCAGTTACCTTTGAGCACCGAAGTTTTCGGCTTCAGGAACGATGCAAAGAAAGGGTTCAGGGACATCATGCAGGGATGTTCAGATACTGGCGTACATTGGAATACGGAAGTCATCAACAGGGTTTGTGGAGTGAGTGTTTCTGCTAAGCACCCAATTAGAGAAATGATCGCTGAGGGAGAAAAAGGCAAGAGGGCTCGAACACCGCAGGGGTATAAGGATGCTTGGGTATCTGCTCTGGATAGAGCCGTAAGTTGTGCAAAGCAAAAGGTATACTGTGGGTTAGAGTAAAAAACTGGCTGTAAAAAAGGATTCTGAGATTTCGAATAATCTATTTTGAATTCTGGACTATAGATTTGGTTGTTCATGGCATGACCTCCTACGCTCAGAGCGTAGCCAAGAAGTGTTTACCGAACAGTGGGAAGTCCACTCTAATGCTCACCCGCACAACGATACTTGTGAATGGGTTCACCCGTTTGAGCGTGAACAGCAAGAACCGGGTAAACGAAGGGTCCATGGCCATTAGGATCAGTAGCCTCCGCATACTCACCGTCAGTTTTGGGTAGGTTGTTTTCGGGGCATAAATAAAAAATCATCGGAGCACGAATGCTGAATTCGTGGGGCTCAAGCAGGTAGTCCTGCTCAATCACCCCCTGCTGCGCCTTGCTCAGCGTAGGATTGGCAATAAAGCGCACAGGGATCGCAATATCCCATGCCTTGTCCTTAATTAGCGGAGCTTTGGCAGGAGTAATTACTTCCGGGATGCCTATGAATCGTGCCAGAACAAAGTCTTTGTACGCCGAACTGCCCCAATCATAAGCACGTACATGTTGTCGCCCGTTGACGGTGATAATGATCGTGGGGGTAAGCCTTCTAGGCGTACCTTCCGGATTCTCCATGGATGCATAGATCGCGTGCACCTGACCCTGCTGCTCGATCGCAGACAGGAAAACCGACAAAGTGCGGCTGGGTACCCCGCGATGAATAATCGGGATTTCCTGCACATGAGCCGCTTGCGGCGGTTGAAACTCTGCCGTCGCGCGCCATACCAGGTCATTCTCCCCCAGCAATACAGGCGAAAATGTGGCGCTGGGAAAATACCCCTTGCGGCTACCGCTTTGGTCAACCATGTTACCAGGTGCCAGCTCCAAATAGGTTCGTACGTCAGTCCGGGCCTGCTGTGCAGAGACGCCAAACTCATCTGCAATCATGCGCGATGTGACCTTGCGCTCCCAAAGCAACTGACGCTCGATATAACGTAAGCGCAGCCACTGCGCATGACTGAGCGATGTTTTGTGCTGACCGAGAAACGTTGAGTAGTGCATACCAGTTTTTGTTCGGCGTTGGTGGACGGAGTGTAATTCGAGATCTAACCGATACTCGGAACCAGTATATGGCTTGACTTATTTCAGGACAAATAATATTGCATGTAGATCATATTATGCAAAGTATCTTTGTTTGAGTTACTGCGTGGTGCTATAGTAGCGTCTTCTCAGTCGGAGGATGCTATGTCGCTAGAGTTTCTGGAGCAAGCTCGCAACGAACCGATGGCGCGTCGAGAACTGACCATTCAGTCTCATGCGTTGCTCGTTGTACGAACGCTCGATTCAATTTACAGCGCCCTACAACGCAAGCCGTTCGACGGAATCGACTTTGATGTCCTTGCGGCCATCATGTACCTATTTGACGCCATCCTGTACTACACCGACCGTGAGCGACAGCCGGGTATGACCCGTAGAGAGGCGGAACTGTGCCTACTGGAACACATGCGAGAGGCGTATCCGGGACACAATGATGCTAGCTATGTGCAGGTAGCCGGCAAGATTTTCGCCGCGATCAAGGATCCTTTCCGTCTGCGGTTCTATGACTTTACCGAACGTGCACATTCTGACGAGCAGATGGTTCGACTGGTGCGTCATGACCAGGTTGTCGGCTCAGACGATATCCTCTGGTCACTGACCGATGAGGGGATGATGTTTTATACCCTTCGTCTTGATGAAACGCCAATCGAACGTGCCGCCATACTGGCTTGGCGCACCCTCAAGACTATCCGTCGTGGCGAGATCGACAAAGCGGTGCACCAGATCCAGTCGACCCAGCGGCAACTTGAGCAATACCTGATTGGTATGCGAATGAAAGTGCGCGCCGCCCAGGCAGGTGATTTAAGTGCATCCTACGCACAGGACATCCGGCCAATTCTCAGCGATTCCTTCGATAAGACCGAGGAGGTGCTTGGGCATATCCAGAGCACACTCGCCACCATCACAGAAATGCTTGCCGATGGCCGCTCAGAACTGCACCCCGATAAGCTCAATAAGCTGCGCAAGGCGCAGGAAATCTTCGCCGACGTCAGCACTTTCACGCTGAGCTATCAGGACTGCCTGCATGATGTGAACAAGGACTTTGAGCAGGCCCGTCTAAAGCTGATCATTCCGAGGGATAATACCCTGTTCCGGGAGACACTTGAAAAAGCCGCACTTAAGCCTCTGCTGGCCCACACTCCAACGGCAGCTGAACAAAGCATGGACGACTTAGTTGCATGCCTGCTGGCCCCGCGCTGCCAATATGATGATTGCCACACCCTGCTTGACCTGGAATTGGTGCTGAACCTCTACATCGATCAGTTCGATCAGGTGTTGCCACACGAGATCCAGGACCCCACCGAACAACCCGAGGCGATAGAAACCAGTCTGCAAGGCATTCCCGATTCGGTGATCCGTCATTGCAGTAGCTGGGTGTCCAGCCGTCTGAAAGCGCAGGGCCAAGTCAGTTTTGCAGACGTATTTGATGCCTACGAGGAGGGTGAGTTATCCGAACAGGAGCAGCAGGTCTGTTTGCTTCATATCGGCAGCTTGGCGACCAACAACGATTCCTCCATTGAAGTAGATGTGGACGACACCCCTATCGAATCAGCTCTTTGGCGAGCCGACAACATCATCTTGCTGACAGCAGCCCCTGTACCGACCCTCGAGGAGTAGTTATGTTCGACGCAGATCAACACGCTAAACGCTACGCCGAGATCGCCACGCAAGCGATCATGAGCTCATTGGGATACAAAATGGCTGATGATGCGATTCAGCGTGCTCTGGAACTCCATGGCGATGTCCTGTTTATGGAAATTATTCGTGGCATCGCGGCTGGCATGAAGTTGAACTATCTCGGTATGCACGAGAGCTATGGGGTGTTGTTGACCGCCAATGGTCCTGGTCCGTATGCCCCCACCTTGGGTTGGCTTAATAAGCGCCTGCTACACGATGTGACCACTGAGCAGTTGGGCAAAGAGCGCAAGGAGCAGCGCCTCTTTGCAGGCCTGACGCTTATCGCGTTGCTTGCGGACATGTTTCCTAACCCTGATTCGGTTCGGGTTGAGTCTGGTCAAGTCAGAGGCACCAGTGCAGCCTCGGTGGTGGCCAAGCTCAACGATGTAGCCGATCAGGTTATTGCGCAGCGCAAGGCCGAGGTAGATGGGGCGGTGGATGGCCTGTTCCTTGCTGCCCGGTTTGTGCAGGAAGAGCGCATCCCCCGTATCCACGACGAAAAGGTGGCGCGCGTCTCCAGTATTCGCTCGCAAACTGAGATGGCAATGCGCTGGATACAGTTGCTGCAGGAGGAAGGCTTTCTGGCTGAGGACAGCAGCCTGTCGGGAGAATCTGACTGGTATCCGACCCAGAAGCTCAAACACTATCTGCGCCATACAGGCATTGAAGAGACAGTGCGATTCGTGATGGATATCGATCCTGTAACAGAGGAGCAGCCGTCTGCCCCAGGCAATGCTGAGGCGACGACATCAGTCGATCATCCTCAATCCGCAGAGGACGGAGGACAGCCTGCCTCTATCGAAACCGCAGAAACACAACACAAATTGGAGGTTTGATCATGTGGCTGATCAAACGGGTCTATATGGATGGCGCTGGTCACGAAGAGGCTTTCTACAAGGACCTCAATCTGAATTACATCGGCCTCGCCCAAGCTTCCGAACTGCCGGATGATGCAGTGCGCAGAGCCCCTGCCAAGAATACAAAGGCAGTGGTCAGTACCTATCAGCAACTGGTGAACGGGGGTGGAAAGTCTACCTACATTGCCTTGCTACTATCTGTCTTTGAGCCATCTGTCAACGACTTCACTCAATACCTGGCCAACCGCCGCAAGAGCCAATACCACTATAAAAATTACTTCTATCGGGAGCTGTCCGTCATCCTGGTGGAGATGGTGAATGAGGACGGCCAAACCTTGCTGCTGGGGCACGCTCATCAGCGCAATGGGAATGAGGTGGAACGATTATTCTTTATCTGCGACGCTCCCGACAGCCTGCTGGATGCACCGTTTGATGAGGTGCCCTCATACTCACGCGCCGAGCGTAATCGTGAGCTGCGCCCCCACGCCAACACCTTGCACAGTTTTGAGAGTTGGATTAATCAGAAGGCAGGTGGTGACGGTGGTATGCACTGGCGCAAGACTCGGGTAAATAAAGAGTGGCGCGAGTTTCTAGTGGAGCAACAGATCAACGTTGATCTTATCAAGACCATGGTGACCTTCAACTCTGAAGAGGGCGGGTTAACTAAATTCATCGACTATAAGACCGAACAGGATTTTCTCGGTGCCTTCTTTGCGTGCAGTATGTCCAAGGACACAACTGAACAGCTACGCGAGTTGGTGACGCACGAGGTCCATCGTCAGGGGGAGCTGGAAGCGATTCGACGTAACGAATCCTTCCTGGGAGATGTGTTGTCTAACTGGCGGAAGTTCCTTGAACCGGCTCATAAACTCGAGGCTGCAGAAGCGCAGCAGCAGGAAATGGCTGAAGGATTTCGCGAGGCTATGCGAGACCTCACAGCCTTTGCTGAGAGTACACAGGCAGAGCACACCCGTCTGAAGGAACAGTCTGAAAGGCTGCAGGAAGAGGCTGATCAAGCGACATCTGACCGTGTTCTGCATAGAAAACGCAAGGTGCTTCTCGAACATGATCTTGCTCAACATCAATTGAACGAACAACAGCGTAATGTCGACAAACTCAATGATGAAGCGGACTCTCATCAGTGTCACTTAGAGATTGCGCATGCTGCTATCGATTACAAAACCTATGCAACGGCGAAAGATCGCTACCGCCAATCGGTTAATGACCTTCAGGTGTTCCAAAGCGAGACGGAAAAACCACTGCAGGTTATCTTCGACCGCGCGGCTGGCGAGGCATTAGGTGTACTGCGGCGAGCGATAAGTGGTCACCAAAAGAAGAAGTCTGAAGTCACGGGACAGCTGGCAGCGCTTGAAACGCAAATTCAGACTCTTGGAGAGTCCATTGGCGATTTGAGGGCCAAGCTAGGTGGTCTGAATGCTGAGAGTAAGCAGTGCAGAAAGGACCGGCGTAAAGGCGAATTGCGGCGGGATTCGCTGCGCGAGGATGGCCTGATTCAGGGGGATGAAACCCCAGCGTCAGCGCAGAACCGATTGGCATCGCTCTTACAAGATGCCGCACAACATAAGGCGCAAACCAAAATCGATGCAGACAAGGCTGAGCAGGTCCTTGAGGCGCATTATTCTGTGGTCAGTCAAGCCGAAGTTGCACGCAGTCAAGCCCAGAACACACTCACCCAGGTCGAGCAAAAGCATCAGGAGGGGGTGGACAGCGCACAGGCGCTGACTAGTAACTACCATACGCTTCCCACGCTGACTCAGCGTGCCCTTGATCTTGAAGATGCCAACTGGCACAGCGCGCAGTGCGGATTGCGGATCGATGAGGTACTGGAAACCGATACTCAAACGCTGCAGGTCTCTAGGCAGCGCCTGCTGGCCGCCCAGCACGAGCGGGATGAGCTAAAGCAGACGGGCCATGAAATGGTCACCAAGCAGATCAAGAAGGCGCTTGAGGGGTTTTACGCGGCGGGCATTGCGCGTGAAAAGCTGTGGGCCTTCCCTCGATACCTCGCCTCCGCCTTCAATGACGATGCGGAACGTATTGCGGGGGTGATCGACCAAAATCCGGGCCGCTATCTGAGTCTGGTTGCGCTGGATGACGCAACGTTCGCACAGGTCAGCGAACTGAGCGAAACGCTGCCATGGAAAGGAGTGCCGATTGCCATTCATCGACTCGATGAGGCGAAGGATCTCCAGGGCGGGTCACCCGACTCAGTACAGGCGGTACTTTCTAATCCCGATAAATACGGCTATAGCCAGGCGGCTTACGAGGCAAGGCTTCAGGAGCTGGAACAAGCTGTCGTTTCGCAAGAGACTCTTGTGGAGGAGGCAGAGCGTGACCTGATGATGCTGGAGGCATTCAAGGGTGACTGGCGCTTGCACAATGATCAATACGGGAAGCACTGGTCGAACCTGGTCAATCAGCTAGATCAGGCTCGCTCCGCACTGGCGGAGATGGTAGAAAAATTGGAGCAGGCGAAACAGCATGAGCAGAAGCTGCGTGATGCAAAAGGTCAAGCTCAAGCACTCTTTGAAAGTGCTCAACAACAGCACCAGCAGGCCCAAAAATTCCATGACACTCTGGATGATTTTGTGGTAACGGAATGGGCTGCGCGCAACACAGCAATAGAAAAACTAGCGAAGTTGAATGAGCAGAAACAGCGGTGCGAGGATACCCTTGAGACCCAAAGTGACGAGTTAAAGCAGACCGAACAGGCAGCAGAAAGCGACCGATCCGAGGCAACCCGGCTCAGCTTTCAGATTGACCAGTGGGCCAGCCTGAGTAACCAAGCCCTTTATTCAGGAGTGCTGGCAACCGAAGGTGGAGCTGATCGGAACCCGCAAGATGCACATGACGCTGCCGTTCAGGCACAGAAGCAGCTACTTGAGGCGGCCCAAGGTGATAAGGTCACGGAACTTAAGCACCAGCGGGAAAAAGCCGAGCAGGCACAGAACGATGCGCATGATCAATTATCCACTCACTCCGCCTACCGCACGCACTTGGGTGATGTTCAAGCTGCGGCCAGCAGTGCTCTCGCGCTGATCAATGACCGGATCACACAGTTTGAGAGGCAACAGCAAGAGTGCTCGAAGCGACAAATCACGGCGCAGGCAACTCTGCAAAATATTAGACAGAAATGTGAAGAGACTCGCGAGGCATTAGTCGAGGGTTTTGTGTGGACGGAAAAGCCCACTGAGGTTGAGACGATAAAAACAACCCTTTCTGATACCAATGCAGCCCTAAGGGAAACGAAGGAGCGAATTAATCACCTGGCGGAACGGCAGAAGCTCCTTTCCAAAGATATAGAGGCTGTGAAAGAGCAACTTCACAAGGCCGATAACGCTCAGGCGATGATTCAGTCTTACACACCGACACCTGCGGCAGGTCTGCCCGTCAAGATTCTGGATATAGCCGAGTATGTGGATGCACTGCGCACTGAGAGCCAAAGGTATGCGCAGTTGGAAAAGATGCTGAAGGTGCAAGAAACGCAAGTGGGCATCGTTTGGGGATACTTTCGCAAACGGATCATGGAAGAGTCCGCCAAGGACCCTGATAATCGGGCCAGTCAGGAATACCTGCAACGACTGGACTCCATCGCCACCTGGCGAGAGGTGCTAGGCGATTTGGAACGCGTCGGCACTGGGATAGCAGAGGTGTTTGAAGCAGTGCAGGACAGTCTGGAGCAGTTCCAGCGCTCGATTAAGCTGACCGTTAAGCAACTGACTTCTCATCTGGATCGAGCCATCAAGCTTCTGAAGCGCGCCAAGTCGGTTAGAATACCGGACAACTGCCCTGTGTTGCCTGGCCGCGCTATTCTGAAGATGACGGCCCGGCTGAATGATCTTCCTGCAGACCTCGAAAGTTTTGCTAGCGCCCGCCTGCAGCACTGGATCGCCAAGGGGCAAGTACCCCGCTCCCCCAACCGAGACGTACTTACAGCTGACCTGGTTCAGTCGGTATTGAGCGAAGGGGATCTGGATGTGCGCATGTTGAAGACCAACGCTAGCCGCCCGAAGTGGACTCATATCACTCAGCTTGAAGGCTCAGGAGGCCAGCTCCTCACCTCGGCCTTCCTGCTCTTTGTGACGGTAGGCAAAGTACGTGAGTATGACACTGGAATTTCAGGCGCAGGCTTCTTGCTGGCGGATAACCCGCTTGGCAAGTCGAATGCCGATGACCTGGTGCGCATTCAAACTCAGATGGCCCGGGCCTACAACATTCAGCTCATTTATCTGACTGGCATTTCTGATGAAAACGCCCAGTCGATGTTTGATAACCATCTTTTTCTGAATAAGACACAGAAGCTGAAAAGGCGGGATCTGGTTACTATTGACAATAGCCGCCAAGCTTTATGGGCTGCCTCGTTGGCCGCTAAACCTCAGCCTGAGCTGGTCTTGTAGGGGGCTATGATGAATGGTGTAACGACGTGGCTCTCCCGGTTGGAGTCGACCGCCCATAAACACCGCCGTATGGCTGGCAAAAGCGCCCGCACTGTGAAAGCCCAGGCAGTACTAGAAGAGGTGCTACGTACCCATCAGCAGGAATCACGAAGCCTTGACATCCCTGATTTGCTGCGTCAGGCGATTAAAGAGCTGATTGCGGGTGATTGGCGAGCTCAGCCCAAAAACGAAGCTAAATGGCAACCCTATTGGCGGGGCCTACGTCTGCCAAGTGCATTTGTGTACAACGGTATCAGCGCCCCCGTAAAGACAGCGCAAGAGATTGCGTGGCATCCCTGGCTGGCAGGACGAATTACCGGCCCAGTAACACTGCAGGTAAAGGAGCGTCTGCAGCGGTTGAATGCATACCTGTTTCGCCAAACTGAACGGGATAAGCCACTATTCCCGGGTACGCTTGGGCACCGTGAGCGCTCGCTCTTGATATTTAGCGATGAAAAAGCGTTGGACTCCATGCCTGCCAATGGCTGGAAGCATGTCCTGCTGACACTGGCTGACATGGGTGCTATCCGTCGTGCGCCGCCGCTGCCGTATGAAACATCAGGCCGTCCCGACCTTCCGGCTGTGATCGTTGAGAACTCTGACGTGTATTACAGGCTGTGCCAAATTAATCGTGACAAAACACGATGGTCCTTGGTTGTTTATGGTGCCGGTAACAAGGTATCAGGTCAGGCGGAGCGTGTATCTCAGCTGCTTGAGTCGGAGCAAGTGACGCAATTGCTCTATTTTGGTGACTTGGATGTGGCCGGTTTGAAAATCGCTCACCAACTGCGTTGCAAGTTACTTGATGATTACGGTATATCTCTGCAGTTGGATGAGTCGCTTTACCATGCGCTGATTCTCAATCGTTTGATGACGCCCGAGGGCAATGCAAACAACGAACGGTTTGATTTTGAGGTGCTATGCGACTGGATGCCGTGTTTTGTTATTCGCAAAATGAAGGCGTTGATAGCAAGCCACCAACGACTACCACAAGAAGGTGTGGTGGACATTTGAAGTGGCCAAGTAGCAGTCATAATCAGCTCTACAGCCCTGATGTGGGGTAGTAATCCGCCCAAAGCATATCAACAAGGGGATTACTTTATAGGTTGCTGGAGAATTGCTAAGGGATTCCGTTCCTATAGTTCGTAGCCGAACAGAGTAGGTAGCACTCTTGTAATACTATCGCTTTTTGAGGAGTGCGCCCTGCTACCTGTGAGAATTTGGTTTGAAAAAGTAACCATAGCGAGTACTGCCAGCGGTATAATTCCAGTTTAAATAGATGGATTTTGCAGCTGGCCAGACCAGCTAATCATAGAAGTTCAGGAGAAATGTGTGGACGTAAAAATCTGGGATGGTGGCCTTCAGGAGCAGGAAGTCAGCGCCATCAACAAGATCAAAGCAGCTTTTTCAGAGACACCTGCAGGGTCATCTAAAGGCAAAAATAGATGTGGGTCACTTAGAGATCAGCTGGGTGGACTTAAGAAAGACAGTATGTATCCATGGAAGGGGTATGCTGGTTTCCGCTTTGTCGACGCACGTGGGAAAGAGGGCGAGTTTGATCTGGTCATAGTCACACACTGTAATGTTCTCATTATTGAGCTTAAGGATTGGAATCATCAGGATGTGACAGCTGAAGGGGATGTCTGGTTTAAAGGCCATTCAAATATGGGGCGCTCCCCAGTCAGCGTTACACGCAGCAAGAAATTTACGCTGGAACAAAAACTAAAAAAGTTAAAGCACCACTTTACCAATAAGGGTTTTGTACCTTTTGTGGACTTTTTTGTGGTGATGACTGGGGACGCTAATTTTGATCAGCTCCCGGAAAATCAGCTACGTCACACAATCAGCCTGAAAGAATTTCTCACGTTTGCAGATAGAGAGATTTTTCAGAAAAAATTCAGACCACACCCAAATGCTCAGGTCTTAAACCAGGATTTCAATCTTTTTGATGAGCTTTTTCTGGGAAAGCAAACGGCACCTAAGCCACTACGAGTTGATGGCTATGAAGCTAAAGGTCGAATATTTGAGCATCCACAAAAGGTTTACTCGGAGTATCTAGCAAAATCAGAAATATCAAAGGGGACAGAAGCCCTGCTCCGTGTATGGGATTTTAACAAACTTGACGGTGATAAGGCGGTTACTCCAGAGGGGCGAGCAGAGATTGTATCTCGTGAACGAGAGATTCTGCAGCATATTAATCACCATGACCGAGACCTCTACAACCATTGCTTACGTTCATTGACAAGCTTTCAGAGGGATCAGGTTACTGCCCAGTACAATGAAGTCTATGAGCTGCCTCCTGGACATGTACGGTTTAACGAATTCGTTGGTAAGTTTGGAAAGGCTCTTGGCGAGAATGACCGGTTAGGCCTGGTCAAACTTTTGTTGGCCAAGTTCTCAGACCTCCACCAAGCTAAAATTGCTCATAGAGATATTGCAAACCACAGTTTATGGATATCTCCGGCGCGTCAGATAGCCCTTTCAAATTTTATTTCCGCATACCACCAACCAGCCGGAACCGTTGGGGACTATCGAAGCAAATTATCTGTTGGTGCTGCCGAAGCCAGCGACATGTTGAAAACAACCGAGCTCACACCATTCCAACAAGATGTACACGCCCTTGGGTTAGTTGCCTGGCATTTGCTAGAAGGCAAGCGTATGTCTGCAAAAAGCCTGGAGAGAACCCAGGAAGATATGCTTTCCAGTGAAGCGTGGTACATAGCGGTGTTGCTGGAGGCAATAGCCGGAAAGTATGAGTCTGCAGGCAATTTCATGGATGCATTTATGCATGCTGAACCTGTTGGGGAAGACTTGCCGACATTTGATGACTCTGAACTAGAGTCATTTCGCAGAGCCATAAACCACTCACGTAAATACCGTGAAGATGACGACTTTCTCGTCGAAACTGAGGACAAAGAGGTCTATTTCTCAAATGGCTCTTTAGTTAAGGCTTGGCTCAATGCGAGCAGCACATCGGGTGATCCTGTTGAAAGCTTCAACACCTTGAGGTTTTTAAAACGGGTTGAAAAACTGGTAGCTGTTAATCCTCACTATCTTCCAGCTATAAGGGATTATGGCATAGCAACCAAATCCTCCAGCTTGTATTTGGTGACGGATAAAATTGATGGCTCTACATGGCAGGATTTTACTTTTACAAATGAAAATAGAACTGAAGCTATCTCGAAGCTAATTTCCGCAGTAGAGCACCTTCACAGTCTGGGAGTTTCTCACGGAGATATTCACCCAAAAAACGTGATACTAGATGGTGATGGTGAACTGTTTCTTATAGATATACCCGATTACTCATCATCTGGGCAGCAACCTGGTAATCATCGCTATAGTCCTGAAAATATTGATAGCTGCACTACTTATGAGCGGGACAACTTTGCAGTTATGCGCATGTGTTGTGAATTGCTTGGCATGACTTGGGGGAAAGAATCAGGAGAATACCCAAGACTTGCAGAGGCTGTAGAAGCTGAGCTGGCTGATACGCAATTTGGATTCAAGGACTTGGGACGTTTTAAGAAAGCTTATGACAATCCAGCAGAAGAAAAAGTGGAAGCTCTGGAAATCACGATAAGCCAGGCGAGTGAGCCTCTGACAATTTACCCAGATAACAATCACCTTTACGTGAAAGTAACCAGGGGGCAGAAGAGTGACGATCAAGCCTTTGTAATTTTCAGTGGAATTGGTGGAACTTTCTCTACTATATACTGCAAAAAAGAAAAATCATTCTTATTTGGGCTACACCCTAAGCAACGCTCATCTATAAGTAAGCGCGATATAGATGAGAGTCACCTTGAAATTACTGTTCCCATAAGAATAGTTCCAGGAAGGCCGGATAACCTTTCTGCCCTCTCAGAGCACGTGAAAGATAAGGAGGCTTTTGAACTTGCTGTTCAGCGAGCAACCGCTCCCAAAGAGCTGGAAATAAAAGACTCCTTATCATTGCAGCTGAAGGAAGCTTTCAGTAAAGGTGAATTTTTATCAGAGCAGCCTGTCGAGCAAGGAGAGCTGGAAGTTGCAACCTCGAGGCTTTGGCAGGCTATCTTGGATACAGAAACCGAGTCTTACCCCAATATTGAGGTTAATGGGTCTGTATTTGCTCCCGAAGGGAGTAGAGAGGAGCTGATACTTCCATATAGCTCCGATATTGATGTTTTAGGAGCTTTTGATAAAGCTGATGAGATTGAAGCTATCCTAGTGATGGATGATGACCGAGAGCTTTTTCTCGGCAAAGTAAATCTAAAGAAGTCTGCTTTCAATGAAGTGCGTCTGATAAATACCAGAGCTGCAGCTTACAAGCTCACTGAAGGAGAATTAGTATTTTTCCGTACCCGGCAAGACACCGCTTCATATAAAAAGCGAAAAGCGGCACTTGAGCGCTTGTTGGATGGAGAGGGTGTAATCTCTAAACTGGTGGATTACTTTGACCCAGTTTGTGATGACGAGGCTAACTGCTATACCACATTGGTATCAGACAGCGATTTTAAAAGGTATGACAGAAAAGATAAGCATGGGAATCAAATTAGCTTAAACCCGCAGCAAAGGGAGGCTTTCTCCAAGCTGATTAATCATGGGCCTGTTTCCCTTCTTCAAGGACCTCCTGGCACCGGAAAAACGGAATTTATAGCAGCCTTTGTTCATTACTTGATAGAGAAACAAAACACACGAAGGATTTTGTTGGTAAGCCAATCACATGAGGCTGTAAATACTGCTGCAGACCGTATCCGTTCGCACTGCGCACGCTTGAAAACAGAGCTGGAAGTTGTACGCTTTAGTAACCGGGAAAGTGCTGTATCCGAAGGGTTGAAGGATGCTTACTCCCAAGCAATTACTACGGAGAAATTGGAGCGTTTCAAAGGAGAGTGTAAATATCGTGTTGAAGCTCTGAGCACTGCGCTGGGCCTAGAGCCTGAGTTTGTGTCCAGTTATGTTCAGGCAGAACTAAGATTATTCAAGCAGATTGATAACCACGCGAGCCTGTTAAGCCAGTTCCAGTCAGCCTCTGAAGAGGATCGGGCACAACTTAAGCCTGTCATTATTGAACTCGACTCAGTTATCCGTGAAACATTGACGTCAGAGTACTCTATTACCTTATCTGAGTCAGATTCTCTAGGCACTGCTAAAGAGCTTCTCATTGCGAAGCTGTGCAAGGATTACAGCATAATGCCTGATGAAGTGAAACGAGTGAGGGCTTTAGCAAAAATTTCCCGAGATATGCAGGATGTACTCTCTGGTGAGAATGTCAATGTAGATGAGTTTTATGCTCGCTCCCGACAACTCGTAACGGGTACTTGTGTAGGTATAGGGCAGAGAAAGATTGGTATTAGTGAGAATGTTTATGACTGGGTTATTATCGACGAGGCTGCCCGGTCTATTGCCAGTGAATTAGCAATAGCTATGCAATCTGCCAAAAGGGTTCTTTTGGTTGGTGACCATCTTCAGCTCCCTCCTCTTTATTCAGATGCGCATAAACAGGCTTTGGCTCGCAAGCTGGGAATAGGTAATACGGATACAGATCTTGATGAAGTTTTAAGAAGTGACTTTGCAAGAGCCTTCAACTCAAAATATGGTGTGGCAACAAGTGCAGCCCTTCTGACCTCTGTACGGGACAAAAAATCTAAAACCCATGATTTTCAAGGCACAAAGAGTATGAGCTGACTCTCCCATAAAGTA
>JAQFVO010000511.1 GCA_027942505.1 Endozoicomonas sp.
GGGGAGTGGTTAAAACAGCAGGAACGTCGTAATGCCAACAGCATACCCGACCTGGCTCACGACCCACTATACAAAACGCATCTTCAACTGCAACTTCACTTGCTGGAGAAAGCCGGCAGTCTGCGGTCAAGGCCTGGACCCCATAACCAGGATGAAAAAAATAATGTCGATATTCATGGCAGCTCATATCAACTGATGATGGCTTACAGAGCCCAGCACAGCAATGTGACTGCCTGAAGAAGCTGTGTAGTGGTCAAAAATGGACACCTGATCAGGCTCCGCCCTGAATTCATGCTATTCCAAACCCACAGGACCTATGTAGCCAAAGCTTTGAGTAAACTGGGATGGCTATAAAATTCGACAACTGTTTTGTACCTTAAACCAGTGGAAATCATGCTTCTTTGCCGAGGTAAATCAAAGCAATACTGATATCAAGCAAGCGCTTCATTGAACACACAACAGATACCAGTCACGCCGGCCTGCTGTAAACGTCGTCCAGCCGCTTCGATCTCTTTAACTGTGGTCTGTTCGGCGCGAATCACCATCACCGTGTTAGCGCAGTGTGCTCCAACCAC
The DNA here is from genome assembly GCA_027942505.1 of Endozoicomonas sp. Classification (GTDB taxonomy): domain Bacteria; phylum Pseudomonadota; class Gammaproteobacteria; order Pseudomonadales; family Endozoicomonadaceae; genus Endozoicomonas. The sequence goes on from JAQFVO010000511.1 coordinate 576, forward strand.
CGCTGCGTCAGTGGCACTGAGAACAGGAGGTACATGCAACAGGATTATATCGTATTCATCTGACACCTGGGCCAGCAGCTGCTCGAACCGCTGCCCCATCAGCAGCTCAGAGGGCATATCGGGATACTCACGCCCAACCAACAGATGCAGTTTGTCATTAACTACCGCGGGTAAAAACTCCTGATTCTGCTGAAGACAGGCAACCAGACTGACACCACCGCTAGCATCAGCAAACGCAGTGGACAGATCGCCATCGCGCAGGTCCGCATCCACCAGCAACACTTTTTTACCGCCTTCAGCCATTATCCTGGCCAGATGGGTAACTATATAGCGCTTACCAACACCGTCGCGCGGACCACACACCATAACCCGGTTATTGTCAGACTGGCTTAGCCGGTGCAGGACGTCTGTGCGCAATACTCTTAGCCCTTCAATATCTTCTCTGCCGATGCTATCGAGCACGGGCAATCCAGCTTTCTTCTCCACCTCTTCAGCAGTGCGCAGCCCCTTTCGGCTCATTTCTCGCAGCAAAACCAACACCACTCCTGCCATTGCCCCGAGCATGACGGCCAGAACCATTACCAGAGCATATTTCGGGCTAACTGGCTGGTCTTCTGCGACCGGTTGACTTACCACTGTCAGGCCATTACTGGTCAACTCTAAAGCGCCATTTAAAAAGTCAATTTTGTTGTTCAGATCACGGTAGGATGCTTCAAGGGAGTCTAACTCCAGATTTTTTGTCATCACTGTGGATTCTTCAGCCCTGAGCAGTTCAATCTGCTTTTTGACCGTTTTCTGTCTATCTATCAGGAGCATCAGCGTTCCTCTTATGGATCGATTTATCTCCTGCTCGAGACGCCCACCGTACAGATCGATCAGGTTGTACAAGACCTGATTATTGGCAGCACGGTCTACACCTGTGACGGCAATCTCAATCAAACCGCTGCCCTTGCCCTTCTCGGTAATCGCTATACGCTCGTTCAACTCCTTTACAGCATCAGTGTTGATACCTACGACATATTCACCTTCTGCTGCATCCATATCGACCAGATTACGGACAAAGTCAAAGCTGCGTATTTCCTCTGCTACCGTGGAAAACCCAGGTACGACTGGAGCAGTATTCCTTGTACCTAGCAAATCAAGAACAAGTGAGCTTTGGTTAAGCTCAATTTTGACCAGTGCGCTGCTGCGATAAACCGGCTGCACCTGATAGAGATAGACCAGCGCAGCGGCAAAAAATATCAGCGTGGTACCGACAAGCCAACGTTTACCTCGAGCAAAAATATCGACAATCTCAGAAAGTGAGAGCATGTCGTCATCCGCTGGTGGTGCTGGATAATATTCTGAGCGTTGATTCATATCGATTTCTTGTTTAACAGATAAGACCCAAAAAGTAAGCTACTCTGCCACGGCCTGTGAGCCCACACAATGGGAGAAAAGGCAAAGCCAACTGACTAAAAGAGCGCACCTACACCGTCAAGATAAGATACCAGGGCAAACTTTAAGGCACCCAAAAGACAATGCGTGAGAACGCTGACCGACGATGATAATTTCAAAGCCTGAAAAAATCGACATGAAATGCATGATGGCCTACTCTCTTTAGACGACAAAAGACTTGCAATGTTAACTGAATTTTACTCTTATCTTGGCCACAACCATCTAATGGATTTTGGAAACAGGAGTTGAAAAAGAGGCCAAACAAGTATCAAAAGCGCTACTGCGGAAATGCTCAATTCCCATGCATTCCCGACTTCGTGGCTGTCAGAAAAAGCGTTGAACCACAAAGACACGAAGGCACAAAGGAAGCCTTTTTTTCTCTGCCGGGGTAGCTCAGGCAAGCCAAGAAGAAACTTTGTGTCTCCGTGCTTTTGTGGTTCCATTCTTTTCAAGGGCTTTGGCGACACTTTCTTTCGCGAGGATGACGGTGTTTGTCAACACCCTTGAAGTCGGAGCAGGCGAAAGTTCAAGACGCCAGCCCCCTCGAAGTCCTGGTTTACACCTCATTTTTTTTATAAATACGTGTAGTAGACCAAAACCCAGGGTGGAAAGTATCGCGTGGATCGACTGGCCTGCGAGAAGCTAATTTGGCAGAGGGGTTATCTCTTTGCATTTGGCGGTTCGTCGAAGGGGCTTCAGGTTTTCTAGCAGACTCGGAAGTGATGTCATTGCCCGTGACTTCTCTGTCAAGTTCTGCCTGTAATTGACAGGCAACTTTAAAGTCGTCAAGGATCTGGGTATTTTGCTCTGTGGTATAAGCTGAACTACCTGATGCCTCCGCCACCGCCGGTGGTTCTGACCGAGCCAAATACCCAAACTGCCCTGAGAACTCTGTCCAGGGATTATCCTGCACGGGTTCGGACTCGGCGTTAATCACTACCCACTCATTCGCATCGGCAGGTGCAGCGGTCATTTGCGCTTCCCGGGCCCTCTTGGTCTGGCAACAGCAACCAACTATCAAACCAGTTTTTTCCAAAGCCGTAAGGCAATCGGCAAAATCGGAAATGGCAGTTCGCTGGTCAGGTGGCAGGTCTGCAATAGAAAGAAGGTGAGTCCCTTCAGCAGGGTCTACTAGATGAATGGAACGTATCCCGAAAGGGGAAGCGCACCCTTCAGAAGGGTAAGTACTCCCTAAGACACAATGTAAAAAGCGTTCCTGTGGAGCAGCAGAAGCCGTGGTGGCGGAGTTCATAACTTATTACCATTTTTTAAGTGCGAACATGAATCCGTTTCAGTGATGGGTTCATGAGGCTCTTTGTGGTCAGAGTTGATTTTATCACTGAGTTCGACACTTTTTCCGGTCACAAGTTCCAGCGTGACTATGCCAAATTGTACGTTTGAACAATTATTCGAGAAATCACCACAATCTGATCACGGGCATTGATGCATCATTTGATTAAGCAAACGCGTCCAGATGGCGTATCCAGGTGGGCTGAGGTGGATGCCATCACTGACAAACAACTGTCTCAGTGGTCGAGCAGAATCGTCGAGAAACTCCTGATCGGTATTGAGATAAAGCAGGTTGTCCTGTTCGCTGGCATAGTCTTTAACCATTTGATTCACCTCCACGGCTTCAGGCCAAGCGGCCATCCTGGCTGGGGTGGGAGTGATGGCGATATAAATCAGGCAGGTTTCAGGCAGGTGTTGTGCCACACCATCGGCAATCTGGCGAAATGACTGGAAAATCTCGCCAGCACTGATTGCTGGCTCCACCACCACATCATTAGCTCCGGCAAACAGAACAATACGATCGGGAGCGTAGGGATAGACCATGCTCTCCAGCGCCTGGGCGATACCCGCTAAGGTCGCACCGCTGAAGCCTCGCTGGATGACCTCCATCGGTGCCATATCGGTTGCCAGTGTGTCCCACAAAAGAATACTTGAACTTCCGATAAACAGGTTGGCATCTGAAGAAAACCCGTTTTTGCGGTCACTGTCGAGATACCTGAGCACCTCGACAAAACTGATTCCTTCGACCCGCAATGGATGAAGTAGAACAAAAAAGAGGGCCGGTAAACCCCACTTGGCATGGCGCACCAGGCGCCTGAACTGTCGACTCAACAAACCCTGCTCCGTCATGATGGTTTTTGCCGTTTATCTGTAACCACACCAAATCGCAGCGACCATTTTTTCAAAAACATGAACTGGCCAAATTTCAGTTGCGCCTTGAGCACATCATGAACAACGCCTTTCTTGTTCATGTAATTGCCGGTAACGTCCACCGTCTCATTGACCAGTTCACCATCGTACCAAGTGCCGAACATCCGATCCCAGAGGGGAGTGATGTGGCCAAAATTCTTGTCCCAGTGTGGCTCTTCGCAGGAGTGGTGAATTCGGTGGCCAATGGGGGAGATGAGCACATACTTGCCAATCCAGCCCCAATTCCAGTCCACCATGGAGTGTTGCAGTTTGCCCTGGATAGAGATCAGTACCTTGATCAGAATCAGGGTTTCAATATCCATGCCGACCAAAGACAGCGGAAAGTAGACAAACAGCGAGCCAAGGGCCAAATCCAGCGGGTGGGAGCGGGCCACGGTGATCACATTAAACTCTGTGGCTGAGTGGTGCATTTTATGCACCTGCCACCACCAGGAGATGCGATGGCCAAGACGGTGGCGCCAGTACTGTAAAAAATCATCCAATATCAGGAAGAAGAAAAATTGTACCACTGGGGAATCAAACTGAATCCGAAAATCAAACGCGGCATAGTTGGCTTGAATCTTCGGCATAAAGTACAGCAGGCCGGCACTGAGAACGATGGAGATCAGCTGCATCAACCGGGTCGCACTCAACAGATAAAGTACCCAGTCGGTGCGCGCCGACCGGGATGGCCTCAACAGTCGGCGCAGGGCGCTGCGCTCATAACCGAGTGCGTAGCAATCGATGGCCAGGGCGATCACCGTTGCCAGCAACAGGTAAGCCAACGCTCCAGAGAGTAGTAGCTCAAGGTGCACGGTGAGATAATTGGTTAGCTTGCCCCAGATAAACGCCGGCAGATCAAGCCATCGATCGGGTAAAATATCCATTTCCTACCCCTCGTTTGTTTTTTTTCCGTTAAAGAGTAGTCTGGCAGCGGCAAACTTTTCCACTACACCAAAGTGGAAACTGGTGGTAATTACCAGTGTTAATACCGTTACCAGGGCAAATTTAATAACAGGTGAGACAGCCAGTGGTACGAACAGAAGTCCAAAAGCAATGATCAGGATATGGTGGAACAGGTAGATGGAGTAGCACGATTTGGACAACCCTTCGATCCAACGGCTGGGCTTATTGAAGAACCGTTGAAAAAAGTGCCAGACCAGGAAAATCAGTATGACCGACAACAAGTTCTGGGCATAGATTTCCACAATTCGCCCCGGCAGAGAGCTGGTACCGATCAGACTCAGCCCACCCCAGCACAAAAGTGCAACTACAATGGCCAGACGGTTATACCGGCCAACCATAGAATCGAGCATGCCTTCGTGGCGACGCAACAATACTCCAAAGGCGAAGTAATAGGCATAAAAGAACAGGTCAACCGCCCAGAATCCGTAAAAGTTACGCTGAAACAGTCC
>JAQFVO010000515.1 GCA_027942505.1 Endozoicomonas sp.
GATTTGTTGACCGTAAAAATCAAAGCAGGAAGTAGATGCTTTAAAAAAATAGCAGGGCATCCGAATTAATCGGCAAAAAACTACGCCGAAGGTGTGAGCATATCCAGCAGCGAGCGAATAAAAGCACATTTTTTGACTTGGTACTCATTGCCCGTTATGCAGTCTGCCAGCCACTGTGTCACCCTGGCGACAAACAGCTCTTGATGGCTGTGGCCTTGAACTCGCTCCTGAAGCTGGGCTGTGAGTGTCTGCAGTGTCTGTTGTACGGGGCTGTCCTGCTCACGTCTATCGTTTACCATGGTCAGGAGCTTTCTTGCCTTGTCCAGAATAAGCAGGCAGCGCATCAACAGGCCAAAGACGCGCTCGACGGGGTGCTGCGGGAAATTGAACAAAATTGTGCGCGGGATGGCAAAGCCAGGTTCGCTCAATAGTTGTGTTGTCAGGTCATCGAGCTTCTCGGCCAGGTATTGCAGAGTATCGTTGAGTAGCTCAATCTCGGCGGCAAGCGTCAGGCAGGTAATGGATGCATCCTCGCCAGGGATAGCGGCCATGGTGGTACTCAGGGTGGAAATGGTTTCCGGGGGGGTGATGCTGGCCTGAAGTACCGATACTTTCTGGCCAAGGTCACCCTCGCTCAGGGAGATGGTCAACATCGGATTCATGAGCAGCTCCGGGCAACCGGGAGCCGTGTGGGCGAATACCTTGCAGTGAATTTCGGCCTCACTTTCCTGGTTGTCCAGTTGTTTGGTCAGGCGGGCAATCAAGGTGTCGACGGACTCTGCACTGGCCATTATGTCAATATCATTAAAGGACGAACCAACGCCTTGCAGCCAGCGGGAAAACGAGCCGTTAAGGCATAACCCACGGATGCTTCGAACAACGCCCAGGACTTTTCGGGTCTGGCTGTTGATCAGTGTTGGATCTGGCGGGTCATCATAACATTCAACCGCCTCACTGGGGCCGCCAGTGTGGAGATCCTTGATGTGGACCACAACAAGTTTCGGTTGTCCGATCTGCCGGGGGTGATGTGGTATGTCGGGCAGTACACGATTCAGAGTATCTGGTTCACGCGGCTCTCTGCCAAGACCGGCAAACCAGTGCTCAAGAGCATCACGCAGCCGTTTTTCCGGGAATTTTTTCAGGCAATCCAGCACCTGCTGTTCATTCACCGGCAGACCATTTAGAGCAGTGTCAGTGCAGTAGCAGTCAGCCAGGAAATAAAACTGCAAGCGCAAGTTACTGAACGACTCTCTCAGTGTCAGGATCGACTGCCATACCCGGTCTGGGGTAACCGACCGGCCGGCTACTGGCAGAGCGTACTTCATGGCCAGAAACAGTAGAATGGACTCACAATAACGAGACCCTTCTTCTTTGATCGGTATGCTTGCCAAAATCTGCCATGCCCGCTCGAAAGTTGCCAGGGACTCCTGAGCACAGTCATGTTCGGGCAGGGCAATCAGCCGTTGCATCAGAAAATTCACTTTCTTAATAGAAAAGTTTCCCAGCAGCTGGTCGAATGCATCAAGCACCTGATCATCGCTCAGATAGTTGCCATTGAGCTTCTTGTTCGTCAAGGCCAGATCAGCGTAAAAATAAGCCCTGTCCACCAAAAGGTTTTTTTGTTCCATGAAATGGATCAGGGGTTCAGGTTGCACAGGCTTACCGGCCAGCAGCAGGTTACTGAGACAGCACAGCCTTTTAAATTGCACCAGCTGCTTTTGGCCTTCGCGATTATCGGGATAAGCAGCCACCACTTCATTGGCCGTTACCAGCTTGCCGTGCAGAGGCAGCTTACGCAGGCAGCATGTAGCCTGAAAACAGGCTTTGGCCAAGGTGCCCTCGGGGGTGTTCAGCGCCTCGAAGACTGCCTCTGTGGTGATTGGCTGGCCGCGCAGGGTCATACCTTTGAGTAAGCAGCGCTCCAAAAAACACCCGGCACCCAATTTACCCTCAGGGGTATCGGGAAAATTGACCAGCACCTCGTGCGTACTCAGAGGCTGGCCAAACACCGACAGACCTCTCATGATGCACTGATCCTTAAAGCGGGCCAGGGCGAGAGTGCCCTTGGCATTGTCAGGGAAGTTTTGTATTACAGACTCTGGTGTCACCAGACGGCCGTAAATAGGCAGTCCCCTCAGACAACAGTTTTCCCGAAAGCGAGCCTGGCTCAACTTGCCGTCGGCGGTGTTGGGGAAGCCATGCAGTATCGACTCAGCTGTCAACGGTCGGCCATTTACCCCGATATTGCGCAAAAAACAGTCCTCCATAAAGCGGGCACTGGCCATTTTGCCCAGATGATGAGT
>JAQFVO010000233.1 GCA_027942505.1 Endozoicomonas sp.
ACCACGAAGAGCACGAAGAAGAGCTTTTCTTTTCCTTTGTGCTCTTCGTGTTCTTCGTGGTTCAAGGCTTTTATGCTTTTTGCGACACCCTCTTAGTCAGGGGTAAAGCCGGAACCTTTGTCCGGCTGTATCATGACAACATCCGGCGTTGTTGATTGTTGGGCGGCAGCATATCCGTCCGGTTGCGGTTGCTTCACAACGTTTTGTTGGTTTGACCAATTTGAAAGGTTAAAGGTTTGCTGCAACACTCAGGAGCACAATCCAACAACCCGTCTGCCTGCCCCCGGGAACCCGATGATCACACAATCCATACCGCTAACTGACCTGCATCGTCATCTGGACGGCAATATTCGTCCTGCCACCATTTTTGAGCTGGGTCAGAAATACAACATTCAACTACCTGCCGACACTCTGGAGGGCCTGATTCCTCACGTGCAGGTAATCAGTCAGGAGCCGGACCTGGTGAGTTTTCTTGGCAAACTGGATTGGGGTGTGAAAGTGCTGGCAGATTACGATGCCTGTCGGCGCGTCGCCTATGAGAACGTAGAGGATGCTCAGACTGCCCGCATTGACTACGCCGAGCTGCGCTTCAGCCCCTGGTACATGGCCATGAGCCACAACCTGGACCCGGCCGGGGTGGTTGAGGCGGTAATTGACGGGGTGGCCGCAGGCAGTCGGGACTTTGATGTTCAGACTAACCTCATCGGTATCCTCAGTCGCACCTTTGGCCCCGAGGCGTGTCAGAAAGAGTTGGATGCTTGCCTGAGCTTCAAGGATCAGTTGGTTGCCATGGACCTGGCCGGTGACGAACGGGGCCAGCCGGGTCAATTGTTTGTTGATCATTTTCGCCAGGTGCGCGATGCCGGTCTGCAAGTCACCATTCATGCCGGTGAAGCCGAAGGGCCGCAAAGTGTCTGGCAGGCCATCAGGGAGCTGGGTGCTACGCGGATTGGCCACGGGGTTCGTTCTATCGAAGACCCGGCGCTGATGGACTACCTGGCAGAGCATAACATCGGCATTGAGACCTGCCTGACCTCCAATGTTCAGACCAATACCTTTCCCTCCATCAAGAGCCATCCACTCAGGCAGTTTCTTGACCATGGCGTACTGGCCACCATCAATACGGATGACCCGGCCGTCGAAGGCATTGAGCTGCCCCACGAGTATGAAGTGGCTGCCCCCGCCGCAGGGTTGCGTCCGGCTGATATTCGCCAGGCTCAGGAAAACGGTCTGACCATTGCCTTTTTGTCGTATGGGCAAAAAGCGGTACTGCGCACCAGGGCCGAAAACCGTCGCCCGTAGGTTTCCGACGAGCCGTTATCCAGCAATGAGCTGCTGTGCCGAGATAGTAACAATAATCGGGGCGGCTCAGGCCCCAACCCTCAGGCTTATGCTATGGCGGGTTAACGGACAAGGAAGGAATACGGGGCATGGATTCAGAGAAAATAGCGACGGCTAGTGTCTTACCTGCACATCAACTTATCGAGTCCGAGGCCGGGCCGGTTCGCCGGCAGCCTGTGGAAGATCCGGTCCGTGAGGCGTCCGGTGATGCCTGGGAGCGCGATTGTGTTGGCATTGAGGATAAGTTTTTCACTGCCCTTAACACACTGGTATCTTTGGCCGCCAAGGAAAAAACCGAGCTGAAAAAGCCGCTGGCCGATCTTTACAAACAGGCTCATGAATTGATGACCCGCTATAACCAGCGCGTGCAGGGCCTGATTTTTGATGACCGTTTTTTGTATCGCCATGCAAAAGAGATCTCGGCGCTGATGATCAGGGGCTTGATGCCGCCGCTGGAAAATATCAAGGCACTGGAGAAGTCCATCACCTCCTCACGGAAAAAGTCTGCCAGCGACACTTTGCCGGATCTGCACAACTCGGCCCGGGCTGAGTTGCAAACACTGAATGATGTTTTCCGGGATGTGAGAAGCCGTCTGGATCGCTACACCAAACCCATCTCGGCCGAGAAGCTGATGCAGAAAGAGCTTGAACAACGCTTGCAGCAAGAGGCCTGTGAGCTGCGTCAGCAGATTCAGCCTGACGTCCTGGAATCGGCGGTCACCGTTCCGGTCAACAAACCGCTCAGAAGACCACCGCAACAGGCTGTGCCACCATCGGTAGATGATTTAACCTCACCACAATTGCAAGTGCTGGCTGGCAGGCTTGATCATTCTGAGGGGCAAAAAGGGGTACTGGCCTATGTGGAATCCGAGTGTGAGCACTTTGCTCCGCTGGGGCCGTTTTTGTCCTTTGCCCGGCGTAAATGCCAGTTGATGTCGATGAATCCTGACCGGGCCTGTGTTGCTTGTCAGGAGGGCATCGAGCTGCTGGAAAAAACGCTGGCAAGCCCTGAAAAAACCTTGTCACTGGCCGAGCTGGTGGCGATCGATCGGGCTATTGGCAAGTTAACCGCATTCGATAAAAGGCTGCCTGGTGAGGTATGGCAGTTATTCACCGAGCTGGCTCCTGATCAGGGGGATGCCAGGCATCACCTGCTCAACCTGTTGTGCCGTAAGCTTTTGCTCAATGGTCCGGCCCTGCTAACCCGAAAAGCGGTCCTGCACCAGTTTCAGGCCATTGAGCAGCTGTTTTCCATGCTGTCACAGAAGGTTGAAGAGGAAGCGTTTGATCAGTCATTCATGGCAGTGCTTGGTCAGGCATTCACCTCACTGGCCCAGCTGAAAAAAGTGCAGTCAGTAGCCAACAAGCCCCATGAGCTTAAGGCGTTGCTGGCACTGTTTGCCCGCCAGCACAGTCCGTCAGTGCTGACTGAGGCATTGCAGGAATTTACGGATCCGGAAGATGACTCTCTGCGCCGGGCCGTTACAGCGGGTATTGCCGCGTTTGAATTTCTGGTAGAAGAGTTGCCTGTGCAGTTGGCTATGCAGATTGATGACTATCGCCCGTTTGAGACAAACTCCGCTCATGGAAAGTTATCCCAAACGATGCTGACAAAATTTGCCGACTATTACCAGGCGCTGGAACTGACCAGGAAACAGGATTAGAACCGCAGCAGCCTCCCCGAAGAGGCTGGTGTCTCTATCCCCCCGCTCTTTTGGCAGCAAAACCGGCCTTTTGCAGGTGGTCGACCAAGATGTCCACATGATCACCTTGCAGCTCAATATTGCCGTCTTTAACCGCACCGCCGCCGCCACAACGCTTTTTTAACTGTTTGGCCAGGGCTTTCAGGTCGTTGCCGGCCATGGGCAGGCCGCTGATCACAGTCACTACTTTGCCGCCGCGGCCTTTTTTTTCCGGCCACACGCGGACATTGCCGTCACCCACTGGGGCAGGGCTGGCCGGCTCCTCCCGGACCCGTCCACCATCGGTGGAGTAGACCAGCTTGCTATCGGCATTACGGGAATAATTACTCATTATCAGAGGGTCCTGCGAGTTACCTGGCTCAGATATCCTGCAGCCAGCCATGTTGGACGGAAATGTTAATCTGCTCCAAAAGATAGTCCCACAGTCTGGGGGCTATTTTTTCCAGATGCCGGTTGCGTTGCAATACCTGGCTGCGGCTGACCCGGTACTTTGCCCAGGTGCCACCGTTGCAGTCCATATTCTGGATCACCGGCAACAGGCAATCCATGGCTTTGGCAAAGCGCGCATCCGGGGTTTGCGCCTGTTCAAATTCCTGCCACAGTGCCTTGAACGCATCGGCCTGCACTGAGGGCAGCAGTCCGAACAGCCGTTCAGCGGCGGCCAGCTCTTTCGCTTCCTGGCCAGATAGCTCGCTGCTATTGGCAAAGGCGAAGGTATCACCGGCATCAATCTCAACGATATCGTGCAGCAGCAACATGTTGATCACCCGGCTGATATCGACCGGTTCTTCGGCATACTCTTGCAGCGTCATGGCTTGCACGGCGATGTGCCAGCTGTGTTCAGCGCTGTTTTCCTGGCGATTATTGTCGGGCTTTACGGTGGTTTTGCGCTGGATCGCCTTGAGTTTCTCCAGCTCTTGCAAAAAAGCCAGTTGCTGACTCAGTTTGGGGGATAATTTCGACATATTATTTGAACCATATTGCCAGTTTGCAGTCTAAAACATTGAATCCTAGCAAAAGCGACAAGAAGCTGCGATGGGTTCAATTATCGGCTCACCGGTTTTTAAACATCAGTGGGTAACAATGGGAGCAGGAAAAAGAAACCAGTTAATTTACCACCGGGGATTATCAGGATGATTCAATCTTTAAGTGCCACATACTTTCACAATGGTTGCCCCGATCAATCATTTAGCACAGAATTTGGGTGTGAATCTTCACACAGTTCTGTGCAAGAGCGGACTGGCATTATATTCACAAGGTCTTATCGTACTTGTGAAGTGATTGAAAACCCCGATATTTTTATTCCCAAGGTAAAACGTTGTCTATCTTGCCTGCCCAGGATGATTGCCATCCCTTTCCGGCTTTGTACCACAGTATTGAGCGTGACCTGTTTTACCGGGTATTACGCTTCGGTGCTGACGATCACGGCTGCAAGTGCCCTGATCGGTGCCTTGGCTGGCGTTGGGATCAAACTGACCGGGCATCCAGTACAGTCAACAAGATCTGTTTCTGAGTGTGCACTTGCCTTTGCCCGCAAAACTTTTGAGTGGTTGTCTGTACCCTACGAACAAGCATCATTTCAACTCGCTGGGTCTCTATTCCCGGCGGTTTTGGCTGTGGCGGTTTTTATTTTGGAAACCCTGATGATCCCAATCAAACGTGTGCCTATTGATGTTTATAAAAAACTCTGTAACGAAGTCTATGAATTTACCAAGCCCTTTCAAACGGTGACGGATCTGACGGAAGAGCTGTTCAAAAAAACGAAGACAATGATTTGATTACCATTGCCATGGATGGTTTGAAGTATGTAAGCATGATGTACAGATGGATCAATTTACGGTTCATCAGTCCGGATTCAAGCATACCAATACATCTGTTCGTTCTGGTAAGACAAAAATAACGAAAAGGAGTAGTGTTGTGCAAGTTGTTAATCCCAATTCTGGTGTCCATTTTCGTGGTATGTCACAGCCAGTTTCTGACGTCTCTTCGATAGTACCTGACAGCACCCCCGGATATTTGGCAAAGGGGTTTGATCCCAGCAAAGTTCCACCTGATCAGCTGATTACGGCAAGGACAGTCCAGCCTTTGTCAGCAGCACAATGGCTACAGTACAACATCAAATATGGTTTTATGGGATTCGTCAGGCAATTCAAAATGCTTGGTATCATGATCAATCTTTACCGACATGATTTCAGTATTGAAAGTATCCAAGAGGCAGCGGCCAAATCAGAAGGGGGGCTGCTGATTAAAGTGATACAGTTTTTGTGCAGCTCACAACCTATTCTTGATGTTATTTTCAAGAATGATGCAAAAAGATTTCTGAATACTCTCTCTCATGTCAGTACCAACAATAAACCCATGAGTCGCAAAGAGCTGGAGTTTTGCCTGAAGCAGGCAGGTGTTCCCTATGATCCGGAGCGACTGCATGAGTGCTCCCACCTCGGCACTGGCTCGGTGGGTGATGTAAAAGAAATCACTTTATTCAACGGTGAGCGTCAGGTGGTCAAGTTAGTCAGCCCCACCAGTGAAGTCAGAGTTTATACGGACTTGAAGTTGTTGCGTTTTTTCCTGGGGCTGATCGATTTCTTCAAACCGGGCAAGCTTGGTCAGGGTACCAGGCACGCAATTAACGAATTTTTTGAAAGTGTTAAGGATGAACTGAATCTTGTTAAGGAAGCCCACAAAACGCAGAAGCAGAGTTTCGCTTTTCAAGCATTGAGTAGGGGTGATCATTTCAATATTACCAACGAGGAGATGCCAGACTGTGCTGCCTGGATTCCTGTACCAATGAATCATATCAATATTGCTGTTCCGGGATTTGACCAAGGTATCCGTATCCCGGTTAATTACAAAGTACCAAGGATTTCTGCAGAGCTGCTGACACCACGGACCATGTGCATGGAAAAAATTAACGGATCCACTTTATCCGACACTGACTTAGAGAAACTGCGTGATGTTGCTGCTCAGTTTTTCACCGTTGAACCTGAGAATATTACCGATGAGTTTCTGGAAAAATTCAGGCAATACCTGAAAAACCTGGCCCATTTACAGTGGCTAAACTGCTATGTCCAGACGGGTTTTTTCAACGGTGATATGCACGACGGTAACGTGATGGTGGCTATGGAAAATGGTCAGCTGGCCATTTACTTTATCGACCTTGGCAATGGACAATCGGTTTGCCGAGATGTTGTCAAAGCCACCCTCACCATTAACGGGGCGATGAAGGAGCTGCAACAATCAGGTGATGAACAGTCACGGGAAGCATATGCTGACATGATCATTGGCAATATCAAGACCATGGGAAAGTACGATCCCAATGAAGCTGACTGGGAAACGCTCAAGACTAAGATCAAAGAATTGTTACCTTTCAGGGGGAAGGGCAGCCCCCAGAAAGTGCTGGATATTTTTGATCGTGCCCATTCTTGCAACATCTATATTCCAAAGGAAATAGTCAGTTTGTTCAGGGCCAATTTGCTGATTGGCGATCAGGATCAACAGATAGATATTCGTGATGAGATATTACATGACGGAAAATTGATGAGGATTTTGACTTATCGCTTGCTTAACGGCATGCCTGCTACCTCCTGATGCAATTCTGAAAACCGTGTAATTGTTGATTGTTGTGTCTGATTGCATGGGAAATTATTTGGCTGTAAGTCGTGATTTCTGATCACAATCAGTATCTCAACAGGGGATGAAACACCGTCGAATGGAGGGTGTCGCAAAAAGCATAAAAGCTTTGAACCACAAAGACACCAAGGCACAAAGGAAGCCTTTTTGTCTGCCAGGCGTAGCCTGAGCAGGCTCGGAAAAAACTTTGTGTCTGTCGAGTCAGCGGTAGGAACCTCCCCTTCCGCTGCTCACAGAACCGGACTTGAGAGTCTCCCC
>JAQFVO010000265.1 GCA_027942505.1 Endozoicomonas sp.
GTGGGTGACCTGAGAAAGCTGGGGTCAGAAAGCTGAGGGCAGGTCTTTCATTGTGCAAATATCTTTACTTATCATTAAAACGTCAATTGTTGTGCATTATGAAAGACCTGACACTGATTTTTTTGCTGATTTCTAAGGCTACCCATATCTCGAATACAAATTTCCACCCGACGGCAGAACACCTGATCGTTTTTTTGTCCCTTCATTGCATCCAGATCGTGGAACGACGCCCAGAGCTTGAGTCCGAAGGTCCGTAGATGCAGGGAGGAACTATTTTTTGATGTTTCGGTCAATGGCAGTATAACAGCAATTGCCGGAACAACCTTGTATGCTGTCAGCGGCACAAAAGATTGCCGATATTTCAACCCGCCGAGGCGCTGAAGCCTCTTTGGAGCGAACATCGTCACATCAGACGGATACGCCAGCGATATGGTCACAGTGGCGTATTACCGAATTACCGTGGGATGTACTATCGCACATTTTCAGCTGCCTTGATTGTGACGACATCGTTCAGGTAAATGACACATGTCAAGTATTCCGGCAGGCGGTTCAGGCGATGCACACGGAAGCTCTTTTTTACAGCCAGTGTCCGGAGCTGTTCAGGAAACGGTTCCCAGCATCCCGGTCATGGCTGAAACAGATGGTTAAAGATGGCCTGCATCCCTTCACCACCAAGGTGCCTGCCGGGGAGAGCGAACTCTTCAATGCAGAGCAACAGATTGCTGTATTGTGTTTTCATACCCTGGGAAAAATGATGTTTACCTCCAGGTACCTTCTCACGGAAGTTTTTGCCCGCACCTTTGCGTATCATTGTATTGACGTTCTTTATAGTCCGACCAGTAGCAATCTTCTGATTTATTTCAAAGAGATCGCCAGGGCGTTCCTGTTGGGCCAGAGCGATTCGGGCTCGTGGTCAGAACAGAAAATACAACTAAGCCAACTGAACCATCGCCCGCTGTCTATCGGAGGGAGTTTTAGCACCAATCGACGTTATTTTTCCGTTTTTGGCTTTAGCAACCTGATTCAAATCTACCAGCGTGACAGTGACACCTGGCAGTTGGTCAATCGACAGCCGATCGAGACGGCAAATTGGTTTAAGGTCAGTCCGTCAGGGAAATATCTGGTCGTGTCTACCAGATCCGACGGTATTGAGAGCATCAGGCATTTCCATGATCAGGAACTTTGGCATCCCATGCCGCTGGCAGAAGGTGTCAAGATTAATACCCGTGTTAAATGGGTTGAATTTTCCTTTTCGGAACAACACCTGGTCATCAGGTATTTAAGAAAACTGGTGATCTTATCGCTGGATAGTCAGGGTTGCTGGAACTTAACATGGCAAACCCTCCGCGTTGTGGATGCCCACGTTCGATT
>JAQFVO010000282.1 GCA_027942505.1 Endozoicomonas sp.
AAGAGATTTTCTTTTCCTTCGTGCTCTTCGTGTCCTTCGTGGTTCAAAGCTTTTATGCTTTTTACGACAGGCTCAAAGACAAGAATCCACGCCGAACCATGGATCCCTGTCTCCATGAAAGATGTGACTACTGCCAATGACTCAAAATCTTCGTCACCTGTTCAATCCGCTGCACAAAGCTGGCCTTGCTGGCGCGCTCATGATGAGTATGATCACCGTCGCCAAAAGGACCAAAACCGTCCAGGGTGGGTACGCCTGCTGCTGAGATGGTGTTGGCATCGCTGACTCCACCGCGCTGCTCAGTGGGCAGACGATAGCCAAGAATCGCTTCAATATCATCAAGCAGTGCCTGTTGAGACTCGCTGGCAATCATCACATCCCGTTGCAGGCCGCCGCTCATGGCAACGGTTACGCCCTCCACCACAGGCGTGCTGATCAACCGATCTACAGACGACAATATACGATCACGCTCCGAGGCACAGGTGAAGCGGAACTCCACAGCCAGTCGGGCACTGGGTGAGATGGTATTGGCACCGATGCCGCCACTCATTTGCCCCACGTTGACGGTGGTCCCCTGTTCCAGATCGGTCAGCCCGGTCAGGGCGATCAGCAGGTGCGCAGCAGCCAGGTTGGCATTGCAGCCCAGGTGGTAATTGTTGCCAGCGTGAGCCGCCTTGCCGGTCAGATCGAGGTAAATTGTCCCTACCCCTTTGCGCGCCGTGACAACTTCGTTGTTTTTACCCGCAGCTTCAAACACCAGACAGGCATCATACTGTGCTGCCAGCTCAGTAGTGAGCAACTTGCTGTCATCACTACCGGTTTCCTCATCGCTGACCAGCAACATATCAATATTTTCAATGCTGCCACGGGTACGGTGGATCTCCCTGAGGGCACACAGGGCAACGTAAACGCCACCTTTCATATCGCAAACGCCAGGGCCATAAATCCACTGGTCATCTTCACGGAATCCTTCAAATTTACCCTGGGGGAAAACAGTATCAAGATGTCCGAGCAGCAGAATTTTTTTGCCAGATGTTTTTTTCGAACAAAAGTGCAGATGGTTGCCGATGGACTCTCTGACGTGGCGTTCACACTGGTATCCCAGGGCTTCCATCCACTGAGTTACCAGCTGGCCACTGGCATCCACGCCAGCCTTGTTGCCCGTGTAGCTGTTGATGTCAATCAGCGAGGCGAGTTCTTTATAATCCATGGTGTTATTCTTCACAAATCAAGACGCATTCTTTGCTTTCGCCGCCTTATTTTATGGTGAGAAATCTTTCAGGAATTGACCCAGATCAATACTTGCGCAAAATACCATCAATATTGTTAACAACTCGTAGTCGTATAAGTATATTTGTCGGGCGCTATGGTTAACATCATATAAACGACCAGCAACGTCTTCCCTTCCAAGCGATCTTCGGTCAACCATAACAGGTGGCGATATATCCGGCTCAATGGACTGGCGTCACTTGCGCACATACAGCAATTTGAAAGTAATTTGGCATAAATTTCAGGGGGTTCGTCATGTCGAAACACACCGTTGGGATCTGGATGTACCAGAATGGTGGTGGCGATGCCATTGAGCGCAAGCTCGTGGAACAGTTGCGAGAGCGAGATATCAAGGCCATTACTGGCCTGAACCTGGGTCACGCCATGGCCCATAACGGTTCCATTGTGTGCAATGGCGTGGTGATGGACGACCTGGATCTGTTCTACACCTACAATGCCGGTCAGCAGAGCGAGTACCAGGTCTACCTTTACGAGATGCTCGATCGGTTGATCCCCATCATTAATAACTATCAGGCCTTTGCCCTGACCGAAGATAAATTCAAAACGACACATCTCTTGCAACGTGCCGGAATTTACACGCCAGATTACTGCCTGTGTCATCACAGCAACCTGGAACAACTGCGCGCCAGCATGGCGAAATGGGGCGGCCGGGCGGTCTATAAGCCGACCAATGGCTGGGGTGGTACCGGTATTGTCCGTCTGGAAAATGAGAACTCGCTGAGCATGTTGCAGCCGTTCATGAATCAGATGGCGGCCCAGCACTTCTTTATTGAGCGCTATATCGACAACGATCACACCGACTACCGCATTGATATTGTCGACGGTGAGTTCATCGGCTGCTACGGCCGCAAAGCCCCCAAGCACGACTGGAAAACCAACGTCAGCAGCGGCGGCAGCGTTATCCTGCGCGAAGCAAACGATGAGGTAGTCGCACTGGCCAAACAGGCCGCAGTCATCACCGGCCTGGAGATTGCCGGGGTGGATATTATCTATGACCGCGAGCGCGAGGAGTATGTCGTGCTGGAAGTCAACGGCATCCCCGCCTTTGCTACCCCGGAGCAGGAAGCATTTGGCATTGATTTCAATGACCGCAAAATCAGTAAAATCGTTGACCTGATCGAGCGCAAGGTTACCGTCCAGCAGTTGTTGGGAGCGACAGAATTCGACTTCCGCCAGCCAGCTGTAACAGAGCAAGCTGAACATGAGAAATAATAACCAAAGCCAGCGCAAGCGTCCGGTACTGGGTCTACTCTACCTGGACCATGTGCTGCGCTTTTTTGACAAGTCCAATTTCAAGGGCTGGCCAGACAAAATTGAAACCGTCGTTTACCACTGGGGCAACGATAAACAGCGTTTTATCAACGAGGTCAAGCGTAAGAACATCGAGGTATTGATCGGCAATATTCCAGCCACTGCCTATGAGACGTTCCGTGAGATTGCCAGGGAACTGCCCAACGTGCGTTTTCTGCCGACGCTGGACAGTCAGTTTGCCAACAAGTCAAAGGAGAACGTCACCCACTTCTGTGAGAAGTATGAGCTGCCGGCACCGAAAACCCGCATCTTTTACGAGATGGATGACGCCCGGGCGTTTCTGGCCAGAACTACGTTCCCGAAAATCATCAAGCGCTCCTATGGGCCGTCCAATTATGGCGGCTACTACGTGCACAAGGTGGATAGCGAAGGTGAGGCGCTGGAGCTGTTGACCAACAAGCGCTATTACCCGGTCTATGTGCAGGACTTCGTGCCCATGAAGGCCGACATCCGGGTAATGTTGATTGGCCATAAACCAGTGTGTGCCTTCTGGCGTCGTCCACCGGCGGGTGAATGGCTGACCAACACCTCCCAGGGCGGCAGCATGGATTACATGAATGTGCCAGGCGAAGTGCTGGATCTGGCGGTGCGTGCCTCCAAAGCAGCCAATGCCGAGTACTGGGCCTGTGATATTGCCGTCAGCCACGACAATGAGTTCCGTATTCTTGAGTGCGCCACGGCGTTTGCGGCATTCCCGTACATCCGTGACTGGATTGGGCAATACCTTATGGCGGAGTTATCACACGGCCAAATGCCCTACCCCAATATTCCGCTCTACAACTGGGAAGAGTTGGGCAAAATCTCCTCCTCAGTACTGCGGGTTATGCGACATATCACGTTTGCCCGGGGCTACGATATTCAGACCGATACCGGTGAAACCTTTCACCGCACCACCAGCGATGGCTATCCCCTGCTCAGTACTGAGCCGGGCACCATTGAGGAGTGGCCAAGCGAACAGTGGAATCGGCAGGATAACTACCGTCCTCGCAGTGCCAGCCGGCAAAAGGCACTCGAAGTGCTTGACACCGGCGGTGAAGAGAGTGAACTATCAGCTGAACCAGCCAGTGTTATGCCAGCGACAAGCTCACTGCCGACAGAGAGCCATCTGCTGGAACTGCTGGCCAGTGCCAAAGGCGTCAGCCGCAGCCTGGCCCAGTTGATTATTGACACTCTGGGTCTGCAAGGGGTGCTCAATGCCCTGCAGCACGATCCTCAGCAACTGTTGCAGGTCAAGCGTGTTAAGGCCAAGCGCCTGGATAACATCATGAAACGGTGGCACCAGCCAGTCGGCTAGCCACGAGCCCGGGAACGCTGCTGACCGGCGTTCCCGGCAAGATGTAAGCTCAGGACGAGCGATAAAGGGCTTAGGTATTTCGCCCTTTAAAACGACATTCGTCGTTAAGCGTGACTAAAACCCCAGAAAAACAACAAGAAGGGACACAATGAAAAAACAGTACATCTCCTATCAGGAAACCATCGATTTCCTGAAGCAGGCCATGGCAGAGCACCCGAACCTGATCCGGGTCGACAGCATCGGCGAAACCCATGAGGGGCGGCCGATCATGATGGCAACCATCTCGCGCAATGTGGCTCACGCCGACGATAAACCAGCCCTGCTCTACACCGGCACCATCCATGCCCGGGAGTGGATCGGCATTGAACTGGCCACCCGCTACATTCGCCACATCATGGACAACCATCAGAGCGACCCGCACCTGCTCAATGCCCTGACTCGTAATACGCTGTACATGGTGCCCTGTCTGAATCCGGACGGCTTTGAGTACTCGCGTAACCACTTCTCGTTCTGGCGCAAGAACCGTCGCGATAATGGCGACGGCACCTTTGGCGTTGACCTGAACCGCAATTTCCCGGTGCGTTTTCGCAAAAACAGTGATACCACCTCCAATGTCTATGGCGGCCCGTCGGCCTTTTCTGAGCCAGAAACCCGTGCCATGAGGGACTTTGTCGAAAGTCACCCGAACATCACCGTGGCGCTGGATTACCACTCCCAGGGCAATGTCTTCTTCCCGGCGCACAAGTTCAACCACGAAGAGGAAGTTGAAGGCGCCGACCTGAACATTCTCTGCGCCAATATGGCCAGCGAAATTTACAAAGTGACTGGCCGGCAATACGGTATTCACCGGGGCAAACCACCGTTTAACCTGATTCACGGCAGTGGTCGTGAATACTATTACAGCAAGGGTATTCTGCCCACAGTGGTGGAGGTAGGCACGCGCAATATTCCTGACTACCTGATGAATATGTCCCAGAGTGTTGATGAGAATATTCCGGCCCTGACTTACGCTCTGGATTCTGCCATTAACTACTCCAAACACGCCCCAAAACGGGTTGAATGCCTGACGGCGCAAAGCATCGGCACTAACGATGTGACCCTGAGCTGGGAGTACGACCAGAGCGATGACTGCCACTTCGAGATTTACCGCAGCACCACGGCCAAAAGCCCCTGCAACAGCGATAATCGCCTTGCTGTCACCAAGTCACTGACCTACAGCGATGTTCAGCTCAATAGTGGGCAACGGTACTTTTATCACATTCGGGTAGTCAATCCGGTCACCGGCATTAAATCGGCCTTCACGCCGACGCTGAAGATTCGCACGTTACTGAACAACGATGAGTTTCTCTACACGCTCTTCCCGGGCAAAAACGACGTGGGCTATGTGGGCGAAAAAACCCGCAGCCTGAACCCACAGCACTTTGGCTACAACTCGCTGTTTGTCGGCGTTAACCGGCGCAAAGGCTGCTGTTACGGTGTCGTCGCCTTTGACCTGGACCGACTGCCATCCGATGCCATCATCAAGAAGGCGGTGTTCTCCCTACCCGATGAACCGGGTCAGTGCCAAGATTGAGAAGTTCGGTGAGTGGTCAGTGTCTATCCTTGATACCACTGATCTTACCGACCTGGGCAGCTATGAGCAGATTACCGGTGCCAATGTCTTGCAAACCCTCGGTGATGCCATTGAGTCGGACCGACTGACCCAGGGCGTCTGGACCGAGTGGTCGCTAACTGAAGTCGAGCGTCGTCTGCTGCAGCAACAGATTGACCAGGGCAAACTGGTACTGCGTATTGAAGGGCCAGACCATCTGCCACTGGGCAACGACTCGCAAATGATGCAGTTTGATATTGGCTATGGCCGTTTTGGTGGTGGCATTCACTACCGACCCAACCTGGAAGTGATTTACACCCGTGCCAGCCAGTCGGTCACCATTAAACCGACGTCGTTGCACACGATCACTGAAAATGAGGTAGCTTCGGGCAAACTGATGTCCGGCTTCGATAGCCGGGGCAACAAAATCTACGGTGACCTGAGCTTTGACCTGACCGCCCTGCCCGACCCGAAAAGCACCGTGATCACCTCCGCCTATGTGCGGCTGAAGGCAAAAAACCAGCTGAAAACCCGCAAGGATATCCGCTTTACCATGGAACTGGTCGAGCTAGAGGACCTGGATCACAACAATATTCAGAGCCGTGAGCAGATCGAGTACGTAGGCTACGAGGTGAGCAATAAACAGCTGCGGGAGAATGCCAGCCATAACTTTATGTTCGACAGCTTCTGTCGCACCATTGTTGAAGACCTGCACGCCGAGGACAAACCGGTGCACCTGGTAGTCAGGCCGACCACACCATCTGCCGAGAAAAATGCCGTGATTGACTGGCACGATCTGGGTGAAGCTGGCACTGCCGAGCTGGTCATTAACTACATTGAACGGCGCAAGTTACCTTTGCCGGCACCGGAAGACCTTACCGTGGCCACTGAAGGTAATAAAGTACGGCTGTCGTGGAAAAATCCGGAGCATGAAGACTTTGTCGGCTGCTATGTCATTCGCAACCGGTTCCATCCACCGTGCTCACCCATGGATGGCATCAAGCTCTATGCCGGGCCGGATGGTTACACCTATGACGATTACGGCAACCCCAATATTCCCAAGTACTACGCCGTGTTCAGCTATGACAATGTACCCAACTACTCGGCCCCGGTAACGGTGTCATACAGTGTCAATGAAGTCATTACTGTGATGGACGACGACCTTCTTGAAACTCAGGAGGAGGAAGAAGAGCGCCTGTCAAAAGAGACTACACCGGCATAAATCATCAATAAAACATCTAAAAGCCCCGGCAACGGGGCTTTTTTTGTTGTCCCGGGGAAGCGGCATGACAAAAAGTACCGGTTACTCTAGTCCGTTGTCATTCAGTGATTGTACAGAAACAACTTGGCAGTGATAGCGATCTGTCCAGGCACTCACCTCCCTGTTCCACTATTTGTGGCTAAGAGATAGCCCCCCCCAATCGGGCTATCTCTTAGCCACAAGTCTTGAATCCCACTCTTGCAAGTCTGTATGCGGGATGACCTCTCTCACCACTGTCATTCCCTACAGGGATTGTACGGAATCCACTTGGCAGGGATAGCCATCTGTTCGGGCACTCACCTCCCTGTGACATGGATCCCGTACAGTCCATGTACGGGATGACAGAGAGAGAGGGCTCTTTCACCGCTGTCATTGTGTACAGGGATTGCGCGGACGTCATCTGGCCGGACTCACCTCCCTGTTCCAATA
>JAQFVO010000519.1 GCA_027942505.1 Endozoicomonas sp.
ACCGGGAGGATTTTGAGGGGGTGCTGGGTCGCATCGTCAATGCCATGAAAAACAGTGGCCTGAGATTTGAGGACTTCGCCGGGCAGGCATCGGTACTGGGTTACCTGGTCAAAGAGGGTAGTCGCATCAAAAGCTGGCATCACTTTGCCAACCTCCTTTTCATCCGCCACAAGCTCGGCCTGACCGATGTCAACACGGTCAACAAAGTGGCTGGTGAGCTCAGTGGGAAAAGTTCACACCGACTGGTTCTGAGAAAAATGAAGTAAAGCCTGACAGATCGAGTGTTGCGCCAGGACAGTGATCAGCAATCAGTGGCGGATGGTAAGCGGCCATTAAAGATTAGCAGTGGCTTTCTCATCTTTGCCGTCCGCCGGGTGAATCGCGCCTTGAGACAGGGAACTCACAAGACTGTCAACCATCAAATGGGGGGAAATAGTCTGTCGTAAGGTATAACCGTGAATGTGGCACCCTTGCAGTCTGGTTCCCACTTGAGTTTTCCAGCTGGTCATCAACAATCTTGTGCCGAGTCTCTTCCTCACGTCTGTGAGACATTTACTGCCGGCCAAGGCGCTGCTGGTTTGCCCGGCAAAGCTATCGACCAGCGCTTGTGTGTGGTGGATCGTTGCGCTGAGTCTGACAAGTACGCCACTGAGTATTTTGATGCTGACGAGTTTGCTGCCAGCCTCACCATCGACAACTCCGGTGATGAGTATTTTCAGGCACCTGATCGGCCCCGGACGCCAGAGTCGCAACAGGGCGATAGTGACGGTCCGTGGCAGGTAGTAAGGCGGCGCAGGTCAGGACGTAAGCGACAACAGTCCTCAGCCGTTGCGCCCGGTGAAGCACGGGGAAAAAACGGGACCCGGGCCAAGAGTACATCAGCAAACCAATGGTCCGAAAACTGTTCAGCGATGACCGGGCAAAAACTACGTCTGCAGATGTCCGGCACACTCAGTCAATACTGGCCATTGTGCAGCAAGAGTTTCGAACGACTCGGTGCAGTGGATTGGGCATCCTTTGACACCTGTCAGATGAAATATCAATTCTGGCTGCTAGCCAGTAT
>JAQFVO010000522.1 GCA_027942505.1 Endozoicomonas sp.
CGGGCAGCGGGAGGCGGGCAGCGCCCCTGGAAATGTGGAAGTTATTTCTGGACAACTCCTTAATGTCCACCCTGAGAAGACTGACGAAGACTACATGGCCACGGGATAGACGGGACCAGTTACATATTGATTGAAAGCAGGTGACAGTTTGTCAGGCGTCCGACACAGGCGAGGAAAAAAAGATCAAACGCAAAAAAGCCGGCTATACCGGCTTCTTTACATTTTGCCAACTTACTCGACGTCAGCGGACTCTGCTGCATCAACAGCAGGACGGTCCAGCAGCTCAACGTAAGCCATTGGCGCGTTATCACCGTGGCGGAAACCGCACTTGATGATACGAATGTAACCGCCCGGACGCTCTTTGAAGCGTGGACCCAGGTCAGTAAACAGTTTGCCTACCGCAGCTTTGTTACGAAGACGGTCGAACGCCAGCCGGCGGTTAGCAACGCTGTCTTCCTTAGCCAGGGTGATCAGCGGTTCAGCAACACGACGCAGCTCTTTTGCCTTTGGCAGTGTTGTCTTGATTACTTCGTGCTCAACCAGAGAAGCAGCCATATTCTTGAACATCGCTTTGCGATGAGAGCTGTTCCGGTTAAGCTTGCGGCCACTTTTACGATGACGCATGGCACAAACTTCCTCTTTTTACTGAGAACCACCTCTGTTTCAACAACGGTGGAGGTTCTCAGCCGCAATTAAGCAGAAACCTTATCGTCGCTCTTCAGGCTGGCCGGCGGCCAGTTGTCGAGTCGCATACCCAGACTCAGACCACGGGAGGCCAGAACGTCCTTGATCTCGGTCAGGGACTTCTTACCCAGGTTCGGGGTCTTGAGCAATTCAACCTCAGTGCGCTGAATCAGGTCGCCAATGTAGTAGATGTTCTCTGCCTTCAGGCAGTTCGCACTACGTACAGTCAGTTCCAGGTCATCCACCGGGCGCAGGAGAATCGGATCAACCTCATCTTCCTCTTTCACCGGCTCAGGCTCGGACTCACCTTCCAGATCCACGAATACGGCCAGCTGCTGCTGCAAAATGGTGGCAGCGCGGCGAATGGCTTCGTCCGGATCCAGGGTACCATTGGTTTCCAGGTCAATAACCAGCTTGTCGAGGTCAGTACGCTGTTCAACACGAGCACTTTCTACGACGTAGGAAACACGGTATACAGGGCTATAGGTGGCATCCAGTTGCAGACGACCGATAGCACGGGTTTCCTCGTCATCCTGACGACGGCTGTCGGCTGATTCATAGCCACGACCACGAGCAATCTTCAACTTCATGTTGAGTTTGCCCTTACCGTTAAGGTGGGCAATGACGTGATCCGGGTTGATGATCTCAACATCATGATCGAGCTGAATATCAGCCGCAGTGACGACACCTTCGCCGGATTTGCTCAGCGTCAGAAGAACACTGTCGCGGCCAGTCATGCGAATCGCCAGACCCTTGAGGTTGAGCAGGATTTCGATAACGTCTTCCTGAACCCCCTCAATGGAACTGTACTCATGCTGCACGCCGTCGATCTCTACCTCGGTCACCGCCCAGCCGGGCATAGAGGACAGAAGAATACGACGCAGGGCATTACCCAGAGTGTGCCCAAAACCACGTTCCAGCGGCTCCAGGGTGACTTTCGCCCGTGTCAGACTGATTTCCTCAACATCAATATGTCGAGGCGTTAGAAATTCAGTAACCGAATTCTGCATGGATGTTACACCCCACCTAACTGTCTATCCCTTACTTGGAGTACAGCTCGACGATCAAACTCTCGTTGATGTCAGCCGCCAGATCACTCCGCTCGGGCAGCGTCTTGAAGACACCTTCTTTTTTGCTGGCGTCCACTTCTACCCAGATAGAGAAACCACGCTGGGCAGCAAGTTCAAGCGCTGCATTGATACGCAGCTGGTTCTTTGCCTTTTCACGGATAGCAACGACGTCGCCAGGCTTCACCTGGAAAGACGGGATGTTAACAGTCCTGCCATTAACCATGACAGCTTTGTGGCTGACCAGCTGGCGTGCTTCTGCACGGGTAGAACCGAATCCCATGCGGTAAACCACATTATCAAGGCGAGACTCAAGAAGTTGCAACAGGTTTGAGCCCGTAGCGCCCTTCAGACGGTCAGCTTCCTTATAGTAGTTACGGAATTGCTTTTCCAGTACACCGTAGATACGACGAACTTTCTGCTTCTCACGAAGCTGGACACCGTAGTCAGAGAGACGACCACGACGCTGGCCATGCTGGCCAGGAGCGTTTTCTGCCTTGCACTTTGACTCGAGCGCACGAACACCACTCTTCAGAAAGAGATCTGTGCCTTCACGACGAGACAGTTTGCACTTAGGACCTATATATCTAGCCATTTACCGGTCTCCTGCTTATACACGACGCTTCTTGGGCGGACGACAACCATTGTGTGGGATCGGGGTAACATCAGTGATGTTATTGATCTTGAAACCACAAGCGTTGAGCGCGCGTACGGCGGATTCACGGCCTGGACCAGGCCCCTTGACATTAACGTCCAAATTCTTCAGACCAAACTCAGCGGCAGCACGTCCGGCACGCTCAGCTGCAACCTGTGCAGCGAACGGGGTGCTCTTACGGGAACCACGGAAGCCGGAGCCACCTGCAGTTGCCCAGGACAATGCATTACCCTGGCGGTCGGTAATTGTCACGATAGTGTTGTTAAAAGAGGCATGGATATGGGCTACGCCATCCACAACCGACTTTTTAACTTTCTTACGTGTACGAGTACCTGGCTTTGCCATATCAGAACAAATCCTGTGTTAAAAA
>JAQFVO010000512.1 GCA_027942505.1 Endozoicomonas sp.
AGTGATTTTTTCCGTGACCGGCGTCAGCAGCTGCGCGAACTCAGGGGAAGCGGCGGGTAAGAATATACCATCGTCCTTCCCGGGAAGGAGGTTGTCGCAAAAGACATAAAAGCCTTGAACCACAAAGTCACGAAGGCGCAAAGGAAGACTTTTTTGTTTGCCGGGCGTAGCTCAAACAAGCACAAAAAACTTTGTGTCTTCGTGTCTTTGCGGTTCCCTTCTTTTCAGGGGCTTTTCAACTGGTTTCCAACGGCGTGTTTCGATTATGATAGTCAGCCTTTAATCATCCCCCCCTGAGTTGCGAGGCTGTGGCGTTAGGACAGGCTGGTAATCCCGTCCGGAAGTGGTTAATCGTGCAGCCCTTCTGGCCATTAATATTATTTGCTTATCCTCGCCCTGATGCTTCAATGCTTAATGCTTTAATCAGGCCTGAGGACAGACCAGAACATGCTGATATTGCGCGGTGCTCCTGCACTTTCCCAGTTTCGCAATCGTAAGCTCCTTTCCCGGTTGCAAAGTGCAGTTCCAGGAATTTCTTGTGTAGTTGCTGAGTTCCAGCATTACGTCGACGTCCAGTCAGAGCTGACAGACCTGCAGGCCGATACCCTTGCCAGAGTGCTGACGTACGGTCCGAAAACGCTTCCCGTTGAGCCTGGCGAGGCACTGTGGCATAGCCAGTTCTGGGTGGTTCCCCGCCCCGGCACTATCTCTGCCTGGTCCACCAAGGCATCAGACATTGCTCATAATTGCGGTCTGACCATGATTCAGCGCATTGAGCGGGGCATCTGTTTTACCGTGTTTGCCGATGTGCCCCTTGATGACGCTCAGCAGGCGCAAGTTGCTGCCTTGCTCCATGACCGCATGACTCAGGCCGTGCTCCGTTGTGAGAGTGATATTTCGGCCCTGTTCGCCCAGTCTGAGCCGGCACCCATGAGCACCATTGCCCTGCTGCAAGAAGGACGCGAAGCCCTGGTTGCCGCCAATCACGATCTCGGGCTGGCCCTGGCCGACGATGAAATCGATTATCTGCTCGAGAGCTACTGCAAGCTGGAGCGTGACCCCACCGATGTGGAGTTGATGATGTTTGCCCAGGCCAACTCCGAGCACTGCCGGCACAAGATTTTCAATGCTGCCTGGAGCATTGATGGGGTAGAGCAAGACCTCTCCCTGTTCCAGATGATTCGCAATACTCACGCCCTGCACAGTGAAGGCGTGTTGTCTGCCTATAAAGACAATGCCTCGGTAATTGAGGGCTTCCAGGCACACCGGTTCTATCCGGACAGCGAAAGTCGCGAATACCGCTCAAATGAAGAAGCCATTCATATCCTGATGAAAGTGGAGACGCACAACCACCCGACTGCCATTTCTCCCTGGGCCGGGGCAGCCACCGGCTCTGGTGGTGAGATTCGCGATGAAGGCGCGACCGGCAAAGGCGCCAAGCCCAAGGCCGGCTTAACCGGGTTCAGCGTCTCGAACTTGCGCATCCCCGGTTTTGTTCAGCCCTGGGAGCATGAGTACGGCAAGCCGGAGCGCATTGTTGCTGCGCTGGACATTATGATAGATGCACCGCTTGGCGGAGCCGCGTTTAATAACGAATTTGGCCGCCCCAATCTCTGTGGTTACTTCCGTACTTTTGAAGCGCGTGTTAATGGCGCTGCCGGTGACGAAGTGCGTGGTTATCACAAGCCCATTATGCTCGCCGGTGGCCTTGGCAACATCAAGGCAGAGCACATCGAAAAAGGTGAAATACCGGTGGGTGCCAAGCTGATTGTCCTTGGTGGGCCAGCCATGCAAATTGGTCTGGGCGGTGGTGCGGCTTCTTCCATGACCTCCGGGCAGGGGCAGGAAGACCTGGATTTTGCCAGTGTGCAACGTGACAACCCTGAAATGGAACGACGTTGTCAGGAAGTAATTGACCGTTGCTGGCAGCAGGGTGAGCACAATCCCATCGCGTTTATTCACGACGTAGGCGCCGGAGGTCTGTCCAATGCGCTGCCTGAATTAGTAAACGACGGTGGTCGTGGCGGTTACTTTCAGTTGCGGGCCATCCATAACGACGAACCCGGTATGTCCCCATTGGCGTTGTGGTGCAATGAGTCCCAGGAACGCTACGTGCTGGCAGTGGCAACAGAAGACTTGCCTCGTTTTGCCGCCATCTGTGATCAGGAGCGCTGCCCATATGCGGTGGTGGGAGAAGCGACCGAAGCTCAACATCTGCTGCTGGAAGACAGCCACTTTGATAACTACCCAGTGGATATGCCCATTGATGTGCTGCTGGGCAAGCCGCCGAAAATGCATCGGGAGATTGTCCGTCAATCCGTTGAGCGTCAGCCGTTGGACCTGAGCAGCGTGAAACTGCTTGAAGCCATGGAACGAGTACTCAAGTTGCCCTCAGTGGCCAGTAAAAACTTCCTGGTCACCATTGGTGATCGCAGTATTACTGGTCTGGTCAGCCGTGATCAGATGATAGGCCCGTGGCAAGTGCCGGTAGCCGACTGCGCGGTGACGGTCAGTGGCTTTGGTGATTATACCGGCGAGGCAATGGCCATGGGCGAGCGCACACCGCTGGCGCTGATCAACGCGCCGGCTTCCGGGCGTATGGCCATTGGTGAAGCCATTACCAATATTGCCGCCGCCCGCATTGAGAAATTGAGTGATATCAAATTGTCCGCTAACTGGATGGCAGCGGCTGGCCATCCGGGCGAAGACGAAAACCTGTTCGAGACGGTCAGGGCAGTAGGTATGGAACTGTGCCCAGCACTGGGCATCGCCATCCCAGTGGGCAAGGACTCCCTGTCTATGAAAACCCAGTGGCAGGAGGGCGATGAACCTAAAAGTGTTACCGCGCCACTGTCGTTAATTGTTTCCGCCTTTGCGCCCGTGCAGGACATTCGCAAAACCGTGACGCCACAGTTGCGCACTGACCTGGGCGACACCGTCCTGGTACTGATTGACCTGGGTCGTGACCGCAACCGTCTCGGTGGCTCAGCACTGGCCCAGGTGTATGGGCAGATGGGTGATGTTGCCCCGGACGTCAATGCCCCCGGCGATCTAAAGGATTTCTTCAACGCCATTCAAGATCTGATGGCCAGGGATCGTTTGCTGGCCTACCACGATCGTTCTGATGGTGGATTGTTCACCACCTTGCTGGAGATGAGTTTTGCCGGGCGCACGGGTATTGCCATCGATCTGGACAAGCTGGCGGGCAATCGCTGCATGGTCCTGTCGGCGCTGTTCAACGAAGAGTTGGGGGCAGTCATACAGGTACGTCACAAAGACAAAGGCATGGTAAAGGATATCCTGGCCCAGCACGGCCTCGGTGCCTGCTGCCACACCATCGGCAAACTGGCCCCGGGTCAGCGCGTCAGCTTCCGCTTCAATGGTACCGAGCTGGTCAGTGAAAGCCGGGTGAAATTCCAGCGCTGGTGGGCGCAGACCAGCCACCAGATTCAGGCCCTGCGTGACAACCCCAAGTGCGCCCAGCAAGAGTATGACAACTTGCTCGATGACAGCGATCCGGGTTTGCACGCCTCCTTGCCTTACGACATTTCAAAAGATGTTGCTGCGCCTTTTATCAATACCGGAATACGCCCGGCGGTAGCGATTGTGCGCGAACAGGGTGTCAATGGTCAGGTAGAAATGGCTGCAGCGTTTGACCGGGCTGGCTTTACCACCGTTGACGTGCATATGAGTGAAATTCTGGCCGGTAGTCGTACGCTGGATAAGTTCAGGGGGCTGGTGGCTTGCGGCGGCTTCTCCTATGGTGATGTCCTGGGTGCCGGTGAAGGCTGGGCCAAGTCCATTCTCTTTAACGAACAGGCCCGAGAGCAGTTTGCCACCTTCTTTGGCCGTCGGGACAGTTTTGCCCTGGGCGTCTGCAACGGCTGCCAGATGCTGTCCAATCTGCACGAGCTGATTCCGGGTGCACAACACTGGCCGCATTTTGTTCGTAACCAGTCCGATCAATTTGAGGCTCGGGTGGCAATGGTGGAAGTGCAGGAGAGTCGTTCAATTTTCTTCCAGGGTATGACCGGTGCCCGTATCCCCATTGCCGTAGCGCACGGAGAAGGGCGTACTGAGTTTACCGACTCATCCGATCTGGCATGCCTGACGGCCAGTGGCCAAGTGGCCTTGAGATTTGTCGATAATCATGGTCAGCCAACAACCCGTTATCCCTACAACCCGAATGGTTCCAGGAAGGGCGTGACCGGCCTGACATCGGCCGATGGTCGGGTAACGATTATGATGCCGCACCCTGAACGGGTATTTCGTACTGTTCAGAACAGCTGGCATCCGGATCAATGGGGCGAAGATGCACCGTTGATGCGCATGTTCCGCAATGCCCGGGTCTGGGTTGGTTGATCGACAGTTGATCGTGCTGGCGAGCCAGCACGATCAACGATTATGTTCGCTCAGGAGTGATCTATCAGACCGTACCTGTCTTTTAATATCGCGACAATTTCTGCTTTGGGGTCATCAGAAATTACCGGTCGCTGGCCGGTGATTTTTTCAGCAATATCAAGGTAAGTTTCAGACAACGCCATAAATGCCTGCCGAGGCAGCGCGTGGTCACGGGCCAGAGCCGTTCGCTCAGACATTCTCTCTTTATTCAGCAAAATGTCCGGATCCGGGAAGTGGTTGAGCAGGAACTGGCGGAAGCTCTCTTTGGAATTCTCCACAATCTCGCCACGGCGATAGGCCGGCCCATCCCAGATTCTTGAAGAGTCGGGCGTACCCACCTCATCCATGTAAATCAGCTTCTCCCGGCCGCTGGCATCGGTTACATAGCCAAATTCAAACTTGGTATCAACAAACACCTGGTCAAGTTCGTCCAAGGCCAGGCTAATCACATTAAAACCAGCTCGCAGCAGGGTTTCGTAACGATCAACGTCTTCAGGGCTGCGAAAATTAAAGTCACGGTAATGGGCTTGCAGATCGTGGCG
>JAQFVO010000514.1 GCA_027942505.1 Endozoicomonas sp.
CGTTGGCTTGTAGCCCAATATAAGCTGCGAAGATTTCTACGTCAGGTTTTTTTATGCGCCAGTCCATCAATCCACAAATGCAGTTGGGGGAGGTTGATATCTCCGCCATCACCTTCAACCTCAAGTCTAGAGATGACATCCCCCGCTTGCTCTTGGCTCTGCAATACATATGGACAAACATTGAGCTGAGGAACCAGGTCATCAAGGTATTGGAAGGCATGATTTCTGCCGACCAGAATAATGGCCGCCCTGGAATGAACCTCTGGCGCATCCTGGTTGTTGGCACTGTGCGACTCGTCACCAACTGTGACTACGACCGTCTTCTCGAATTGGCTAATGAGCATGGGACTCTGCGAAAAATGCTTGGCCACGGGCCTTATTGTGAGCACCAGTACAAACTGCAAACCTTGCAGGATAATATTGCCTTGTTTACCCCGGAAATACTCGATCAAGTCAACCAGACCGTCGTCAATGCCGGCCACCTTCTGGTAAAAAAAAAGAAGAGCCGATATGCGCCCGCGCTGACTCGTTTGTCGTAAAAACCAATGTCCACTTCCCGACAGATATCAGCTTGCTAAGTGATGCCGTTCGCAAGATGGTAGGGTGGGCCAGCACCCTCTCTGCGGAGCAACAGGAAAGCCTCTGGCGACAAAGCAACTATTTGCTGGAACAGCACAAGAAGCGATTCCATAAGGCACGTAATCTGAAACGGTCAACCTCGACCAACGATGCACTTCGGGAGGCCCGACAATCCGGCATCGAAGCTGCCCATGCAGACTATGTCGCCTACAGCCAGCAGCTCATCCGCCAGGCAGAAATAACTTTAAAACTCTTGAAAATACGGACGCCTAATGACGGGCGTGTCAAAGAGCTGGAAAGATGGATAAGAGATGCAGACTACCAATGCCATTTGATAATCCGCCGTGTATTGAATCATGAGACTATTCCTCACCATGAGAAGATTTTCTCTTTGTTCGAGCGCCATACTGAGTGGATCAGTAAAGGGAAGGCAGGCGTTCCGGTAGAACTTGGCCTCAGGGTGTGTGTCATACAGGATCAGTTTGGCTTTACCCTGCATCATCTGGTCATGGAAAAGCAAACA
>JAQFVO010000529.1 GCA_027942505.1 Endozoicomonas sp.
GTTTTATCGCATTTACACCTCTTTCAGGCGGGCGGTAAAGTGCCGCAACACGGGTGGTTCATAAGTGAACTCCAGCCTCCGAACGTTGTGAGAGTTGGCCTTTACCTGTTCAAATGCTTCGATAACAAAGTCCATATGAGTCTGTGTAGGTGGCCCTGAGAATGGCCAGACGCATCAGCTCAGCCGGGCAGGGAAACTGCTGGCCGGTCGTGGGGTCGCGTCCTTGCAGCAAAGAGCCGATCGCAACTGCGCGGATCCCCGCCACCTTATACAGCTCGCAGGCCAGCGCATGGGCCGGGAATTGCTGAGCGGGGATATGAGGCAGCAACTCGCCGGCATCGACAAACGCCGCATGACCAACAGCCTGCTGGCAAGCCATGCCGATGGCTTCGAGCCCATCCACCAGGTACTGCGCCTGAAGGATGCGTTGCTCCAGCCAGTCCTGACGCATACCATCGTACAGCCCAACGGCCAGACGCTCCATGGCACCACCTTTCAGGCCGCCATAGGTGGGGAATCCTGCCTGCACCACGCAAAGCGTGCGGCACTCGGTATAGACATCCAGCTGCTGTCATCTTTAAAACACAGCAGCCCTCCACCTGTACCATTGCATCTTTCTTGGCCGACATAGCCAGACCGTCGGCGTATTTGCACGACCCCCGGGTAATCTCTTCGATCATCCAGCCATGATAGCCCTGCTCCCGCTGCTGAATAAAGTAAGCATTTTCAGCAAACCGGGCAGAATCCGTAATCACCGGAATATCGTACTTGCGGGCGATGTCATAAACCGCCTGGAGATGCCCGAAAATTTCCTTAACGGCATTGTCCAGGGCGTAATAACTGCGACTGCCACTGTAGGCTTCATCCCCGCGCAACATGGCAGCCTGCATGTGTTGTGTGATTGAACCGGTGCCGCTGTCAGTAAGCAGGTCGATAAACACGTCGTCACTATCAAGCAAGAATAGATTCATGCCCGCTTTGACAATGGCTTTCTCACAGTATTCACGGCTGGTTCTTTTAACCCGGCTCTACCACACGAATGCGAAAAGGTTCCGGCAGGTGTTTAAAGGTATCCATTTATTAATCCATTCATTATTATTTGGCTAGCCAATCTGATAAATTGATGTAAATCAACAGACACATCGCCCGATGCATTAACCCCGGGAAAAAACCTAATACCAGCGACAAAATGAATTGCACTATGGAAAGGAAAACGCGGTCTTGAAATCAGGCACCATCCAGGCACTTGAATAATTAACGTTATCCAACTGTTTGTAATGGTTAATGATTTATTGGAATTTTCTTATTTTCAGCAACGATAAGTAGCTGGCCATATGGAATCACATATTTCTGGCTACTTGGGCAGGTGCTATGCAAGGCACAGCGGAGGGAGCATAGCCGTAGCTATGTGACCGGAGTTGTAACGAAGCACGACTGCATGGATGCAGGAGCTAGAGCAACGCAGGAGCAGTTGCAGAGAGTGCCTGAACAAAGAGTCAGAAATATATGATTTCATATGGTTAGCTACTTA
>JAQFVO010000531.1 GCA_027942505.1 Endozoicomonas sp.
AATTGGTCTGAAAATTCCTGCTTCTTCGTCAAATAGCCCCGCTATTCTCCTCAGAAGCAGAAATTTTTATCCTCAATTTCTCACAATCCTCGCTACGGGCACTATTCCCGGACAGCCTCCTGGCTGGCCACGATCAGAGGTTTACAAGCCGAGCTTCAAGCTTGCCTCGATAAATTTGTTCAGGTCGCCATCGAGCACTGATTGGGTGTTGCGGGTCTCAACCCCAGTGCGCAGATCTTTGATGCGCGCGTCGTCCAGTACGTAGGAGCGAATCTGGCTGCCCCAGCCGATGTCCGACTTGGAATCTTCCATAGCCTGCGACTGGGCTGTTCGTTTCTGCATTTCCATCTCATACAGCTTGGCCTTCAATTGCTGCATGGCCTTGTCTTTATTCTGGTGCTGGGAGCGTTGGTTCTGACACTGCACCACAATGCCGCTGGGGGCATGGGTAATCCGCACCGCGGAGTCGGTGGTGTTAACGTGCTGCCCGCCGGCACCACTGGAACGGTAGGTGTCGATGCGCAAGTCGGCAGGGTTGATCTCAATATCGATATTGTCGTCTATTTCTGGTGAGACAAACACTGAGGCAAAGGACGTATGGCGGCGGTTGCCAGAGTCGAACGGGGATTTTCGCACCAGCCGGTGTACGCCAATTTCGGTTCTCAGCCAGCCAAAGGCGTAATCACCGATAAACTGCACGGTGGCCGATTTGATGCCCGCTACTTCGCCGGCTGATACTTCGATGATCTCGGTTTTGAAGCCGTTGGCCTCACCCCAGCGCAGATACATTCTCAGCAGCATGTTGGCCCAATCCTGGGCCTCAGTACCGCCGGAACCGGCCTGGATATCCAAAAAGGCGTTGTTTGGGTCCATCTCACCAGAAAACATACGACGAAACTCAAGAGCTTCAAGCGCACTGGTCAGATCATCCAGCTCGCTGACGACCCCTTGCACACCGTCTTCGTCCGCCTCTTCTACTGACATATCGAGCAGCTCATCAGCGTCGCACAGGCCACTGGTCAGATCATCCAGCGTAGAGACAATGACTTCCAGGGTGGCGCGCTCTTTGCCGAGTTTTTGCGCGTATTCCGGGTCGTTCCATACATTCGGGTCTTCCAGTTCCCGCTCGACTTCCTGTAACCGCTCACTTTTGTGAGCGTAGTCAAAGATACCCCCTAAGCACGTCAGTACGCGCTGTCAGATCCTTGATTCGCTCCTTAATGGGATTGACTTCAAACATTGCCCTATATCACTCGCTGTTGTCAGGTGCCAGGCACCAACACTGATAGACTGCACAGCAACAAAAAAGCCGATGGCCTTGTGTGGCTATGGAATTGAAGAACAGCGGTTCATGGCCAGTCAGGCCGTGATCTGAACCGGTAATACAACCGGGCGATTCTACAACAATCGCCAGAGGGTTGGAATTGCCACTATGCCTGTGAGTCAGGGCGCAGGAGAACCCATTCTCGGCGCAAAAAGCATAAAAGCCTTGAACCACCAAGAACACGAAGAGCACAAAGGAAAAGAGAAGCTCTTCTTTGTGCTCTTCCCTTGTTTTCAGAGCCTTTTGCGACACCCTTATCTGGGGATAAAAACAGGTCTGCCCGGTAGTGCCATTCGTTCCTGGGTTAGTGGGATATCTTATTGTTAGGTTGCATTACTTAATCAGCTGCCTTTTGTTGCAGCGTATTTAATTCGATCATTTCAAGTGCCGCTTTGTTGGTTGCGTTCAGGTAAACCGGCGGGGCAACTCCGGCCTCAAGCGCCTCTACCCATCTGGCCGCGCAAAGACACCAGCGATCACCAGCTTTGAGCCCGGGAAAAGCCATGGCGGGATTTGGTGTGATCAGATCATTGCCTCGGGATCGGGAGAATTGTAAAAACTCATCGGTCATCACGGCACAGACCGTGTGGCGTCCCCAATCGCTGCGGGAGGTGCGGCAAAATCCATCACGGAAGAAGCCTGTCACCGGGCGTTGGCAGCATATTTCTAATGGAGTACCCAGTACATTAAGCTGGGCTGGCATCGGGTCAGACATGTAAAACCCTCCTGAGAAGAACTGAGAATAGGCGAAAAATGCTTCCTCATGGTGGAAATAGAGTCTGGCAGTCTCAAATACTCCTCTTTTTCTAAGGGGTTGTCCTGAAATAACTTTCACATTTCCGGGGCGATACCCGCTGCCCGTAAAAGCACAAACGGTTGGGCATTCGCGTGATGCGTCCTGAAATGTGGCAATTATTTCAGGACAGTTCCTTAGTTGGGATTGCCAACTGCTCCCGCTAAATATACGCCTTAAGACGTGTAATAAATCCTAAGTACACGATTTTCAAAACACGCAAAAAGGGATCTCCGCTCCTG
>JAQFVO010000601.1 GCA_027942505.1 Endozoicomonas sp.
CGCGCCCAAATGGTTACAGGGGAAAGTCGATCAGGCGTTATACGATGCCTATGCAGGCATCGTATAATTACCCTCACTAAGCCTCTGTTTCAGGAGATACCCTTCCAGCATCCAGATTTTGTTTCTGGCATTTTCGAAAGCAGTTTTCTCCCCAATTTCAGCATTAAAGTTCTCAGGACTGGCACAGGCGCTTTCACCTGTTACGGTGAAACCATTCTTCAGCGTCAGGCAACAAACAGTCAGGCACGATTCTTCAAAAACATGGAACTGCTTTTTTGCAATAGCTGCATCAATCAAAAACGGTGTAAGCCGTGGTGCGTTCAGCCCTTTTTCCTGAATTTCTTTTTCAATAGCATCTTCACCCATTTAATTTTTCTCCAGGCTAATTAAGTCAAACTCATCAAAGTAGCGCCTTCATAGCACCACATCCCTTGAGTTAAGCGAACTGGACCAACCCGTTCAGATTGCGCTTGCGGCAGACCACCGCCGCATAGAGCAAGCAGTTACGGTGCTTGGTCTGGGCCTTGCCTGCGGTAATCTCCCAGGGCTGCATGGCAAAGTTGGTGTCCGCATGAATACGCAGTTCAATGGCGCGATCCTTGAAGTTCATGGCCCAGGTGGTCTTGGCGTCCATCTCAGAGTCGTAGATATACACCAGGTTGTTATGGGCAAAGGCTTCATAGCCCTTGAAGGTGTCCGCCTGTTCCGGAGTCATCTGGATCTTGTTTTCCAGGTCATCCAGTACCGCGTCGTAGACATCTTCACCGCAGAAATAGACATCCGGTGCCATACCGTTCTTGGTACAGGCCCGGCGAATATGACGGTGCGCCTTCCGCAAATCCGTAGCCAGTGACCACTTGGTTTTAGCCGCCGGATCTTTGAACGACTGCTGAACATCCCAGTAGGCATAACCGGCAGTGGCCGGGTCAATGGTGCCAACCACCGCGCCGGGCTTCATAATACGGCCAATGCCCAAAATGGAGCGGCCATCACAATCCTGTTCGCCCCGGAGCTTTTCGGAGAAGTGATTGTTAATGCTGGTCTTCAGCTGTTCGGTCTTGGCTTCGATCAGGTCAAGCAACTGGTGCTTGCCGGAGTTCTTGGTCATCTCTTCCCGGTTGTACATCTGGGTACCGACGATATGCCCCCAAAGGAACTTGGCATTACTGAAGGCATCCTGTGGCGTCAGGTCCACATCATCATAACCGGTAATATCCTTAACCGTACTGTTGGGCTTATCCAGCAGCGGAATGGTGATATCGGTGGAGATATCTTTCTGGAACTTGATTAGCTTGTTGTCCACCAAGTACTGGTACAGGGCATGGTCAACTTTCAGTTCGTTGACGATATCCTTATCCAGTTCGCTCATGGTGGTGAGGAACATATCCTCGGTGTCCTGAGTGCCGTTAAACAACGGCAGGTCGTGGCGTCTGGTAATAGATTGTGCCATTGTCTGCGTCCTTAGTTCGTGGCTCGCTGGCGTTCAGCCCGTTCCATGGCCCCTTCCACCAGGGAAGAGAGACCATAACCGCGCTGACTGACTGGCTGTTGTTGAGCGCCATTGCCGCCCCTGGGCGGAACCGTGGCGGACTTCTTCAGGGTTTCAATTTCCGCCCTGGCCTTGTCCAGTTCCGCTTTATAGCCAGATGCCTGGGCGGCGACTTGCTTCACGCTCTCATAGGTGGCCAGCTGATAGGCGGCTTCCACCGGGATCTGGTAGGTGGTCAGTTTCTCCACCACCGCGTCCCGGTGTTCGGCCAGGTCGGGATGCGCTTTGTGAGCCTGGGCAAACTGTTCAGAGATCTGTTGCCGTTGCTCCTCTTTCGCACGCTCCCTGGCTTGTTCCCTGGCCTTATCAGCCGCCACCTGATTGCTGCGGCGATCCTGCTCTTTCAGTAGCCAGCGGGTTTGCTCCTCGGTGCTTTCAAACTGGGGGATCTGCTCGTCGCCCTGGGGGCTGAAGAAAATATCCACGCCCGCCTGGTCCGCCAGTTTGGTCAGTACAGCCACCGGATCGCTCTCAAAGGTTTTGGCCGTCTCAACCAGCTCCTTGATGGCGTCCGCGTCTGCGCCGAAGTTGCCCTTGAGGGCTTCCCGTTCGCTTGCCAGTTTTTCCTGTGATTTGTTCAGGCCCTTAACCATGTCGTTATAAAACGCCAGTAAGGTTTCCTGTCCTTTCTGATCCAAAGAGTTGAACGCGGTCTTGCGCTCTTCGGGCCAGCTCTCAGGTGCAGTCAATGGCTGTTGTGAGGCGCTGTCACCCTGAGCCTTGTCAGAATCGCTTGCCCCGCCGTTGTGCTCTGCCTGCTGACGGTCACTGCCGCTCTGGGTGCTGTCGCTGCTTTCGCCAGCCGCTTGCCCGTTGCCAGTGTTCACGTCCTCAGTCGTCGTGCTGTCCGTTCCCTGTTTGCTGGAAGTGGCGCGATCAAACGCCGCTTCTACTTTGCTGTTCAGGGATGAGTGCAAACCTGCATCGGAGTGATCGGTCGATGCAGGCGGTGTTACCGATGAACCGTCGGTACTGCTGTCAGTAGTGGATGCCGATTGGCTGTCAGTTTCAACGCTCATGGGTAATCACTCTTTGTTGCACTCATAGCACCATATTCTATAAAACAGATTGTCATTGCAAGCCCTTTTAGAAGATCGCTTCCCGCTGCCCGCCGCCCGCTGCCCGTAAGAGCAGGGCTTTGTCTTTTTCGGGTAGCGGGAAGCGGGCGGCGGGCAGCGCAGGCTTTATTCCATGGGGTTGACCGCTTCCCGGATCGCCTGCCCATTACTCACCGCCATGGGATTGCTCGGAGCGGGCAGCTGTCCGGGGGCTCCATTCGGTGTAGCCATAGCACCAGCCAACAGATGATTCTGTGCCGCTTGCATAATGGCATTGAGGTTAGGCACATCCAGCATGGTTAGCAGCTGACGACTGAGCATCAGCTTGGCCTGTGGCCCCATATCGTTACCAACGATCTGATAGGCTTCCAGATACTGCTTCTGCCTGATCGGTGAAATGGCCGACGCCCCACCGCCCGGCGTAATATCCAGATGGAACCTGCCCTGAAATGCCTCCCGCCCATACATCACCATTTGCTGGGTACCATCGGGCAGGGTAATGGCCAGCTGTTGCCCCTGGGGCGCAAACTCCCGCAAAAAAGCCAGATGGGTACGGGCCACAGAGCGCATAAACTTGAACAGCTTGTTGCGCTTGCGGTTGACACGAGCCTGCCCGATCATCCGCTGAATCTCCGACTCCGTAGCGGTATCCGCCCCGGTAAAGGGCGTCTCCTGAATACCGGAGTTCTGCCGTACATCGTCTTCCGGCTCATGGGAATAACGCAGCAGCTCATCGGGCACACCCGCCGTCTGGATCTCGCTGAACAACCGGGAAGGGTCAGAATCCTGAACATCAACGCCAATGGCCTCCAGACTCTTCTCACTGCTCAGGGCCGCTTCCACATCAGAATCCTGAACCCGGTTCTTGTCGTACACCATCAGCCGTTTTTGCTCACGGGCAATATTTGAACGACGGGTTCTGAGCATGTCCGCCTCCAGTGCCGGTATCCGGATATGCTCCACCTGGCTGACACCAAAGGCGATATCATTGGCCGGAATAGGCACAAACCAGCTGAACGGGCTATCGTCCGGATGATCGAACCTTACCGGGTAGTGCATCTCATAGATCCGGGTCAGGCTGGTTTTCGCCTTGCGGTTGCGTTTCTCTTCCAGATCGGTGCATTCCAGAAAATGAATCAGGGTCCGTGTGGTACGATCCCAGACCACGATCACCCGAACCGAATCTTCCTGGTAATAGTCGTCCCCGGCTTCCTTTTCACCCACCAGGGTTTTCACCTTAAACGCCGATGGCTTGATATTATCCGGCAGGTCATAACGGTCATCCGCTTTCAGCTCCTCATAGCGGATCACACTTTCAAAGCCCATCCATAGGGCATCCCCCATACTGCTGGCGGTACTGTCCAGCAGGAACTGCATGGGGCTGATCCGGTCATCGCGCACCCCTTCATACAGGGTATTGACCGCTTTCATCTCCTCATAAACCGGGTTGCCCTTTTTATCGGTCTTGGGCTGGAGGATACCGTCCTTCTCTTGCAGCACCGGCAGCCGGTCAACCACCGTCTCTTCCTGAACCATTTCCCAGCTGGTATAGCTGATACCATGGCCACAGATCAGGGCATCCAGCTTAATCTGGTCCAGCCGCTCCGCCCCCTGCATCAGCCCCGACTCATTCATGGAGTTATAGATACCCTGCTCAACCACCGCCTGACGCTGAACGTCCATAGCGGTCTGCTCACGGGTATAGCTGTTGGCCTGGGCCGATACGCCGAAGTCTTCCAGCTCCAGGTACCCCATGGTCTGCTCCAGGTTACGGAATACCAGGGAGACCTTGATCCGGTCGCCATCGGGCAGGGCCGTAACATAATCCGGCGCGGACCCGTCCAGCGCCTTCTCGCCATCGGTATGCAACCGGGAGTAATGGAGCCAGAGATCCTCATACGCCTCCCGACGTTTGCGACTGGCACCGATCCGCTGGTGCCAGGTCTCGTCACTGATCTTGATCTTGTCCGTTCTCATTTATCCGCCTTGCTTTCCAGCTTGTTCAGGATCAGCCGGAACATCTCTTCGACCCTGTTCATATGCATATCGAAGCGGGTATTACTGACGTATTTCTCCGGAAGCTCTGCCCGCAGATCATTGTGCTTCTGCTCCAGCGCTTCCAACTCATCTTTCAGGGCCTGAAGCAATTTGTTGTTCAGCTCCTTGTGCTGATCATACTCACTGAGCATCCGGCGCACGGTAAAACCGATCGGACCCCAGAGCACCAGGTTGAACAGCGCCATAAGAATAACCAGCAGCTCTTTCAGACTTTCGGGCAGAGTTCCTTCCATCATCTCCCTCTTATACTTTGCGGTGGGTTTCCACCTGCTGCCGGAGCAGGCCCTGTAGTTGCTGATTGGTCTGGCTACCGTCGGCGCTGCCACCAAACTCAAAGGAAAAGCTCAGATCAATCTGGCTCAAAAACTTGGTGCCAAAGGTGGAGATCACCGCCACCAGTCCCGCGTCCGGCCTGCCCTGGTAGAACAGATAAATCAACGCCGCCAGGCAGGCCAGGGAACCCACCCAACTCATCACAATCATAATGTCTGCCCGGTAGTTGTTACCCTTTCGCTCCTGCAACGCAGTATCTCTCAGCCGGGCACTCTCCCGATCCTGATAAGCCAGCTCCAGCGACAGCGACTTGAAGGCCAGGTCCGCCCGGCGCAGTTGCAGGCCGATTTCCGGATCAAGCGCCGCCTGTCGGGTAAATTCCTGTAGCTGGTCTTCTACCTGCCGAGCACTGGCATTGTCATTACCCAGCAGCTCCTTGCCCAGAATGCCCAGCATGGCGGCAGGCAAGGCAGAAGTGCCACCGGTCAGGATGGCACCGGCGACAGTGGGCGCGTAAGTTTTCAGCTTATCCAGCCAGCTCACAGCGATACCTCCACACTCATACTGGCAAACAACTCTGCTGCCCCCGCATTGGCCACCTTTTCAACATATTGTTTGTTGACCAGTTCACAATCATTGTTAAAGCGAACCGATCCGGCGTTATAGGCAGCGGCCACCCCTTTCCAGCCATACTTTTTCAGGTAGATTTTTTTGTACCGGACCAGATGCTTGCAGCCGTAGTAGATGCCCTGACCGGGATCACAGAGCATCGGGAAGTGATCACGAAAACCATGTTCACGGGCCACGGCGCCCATTACCTGCATCGGTCCCCAGCTGCATTGCTGCCCCATCCACTCCGTATCCTTGCTGCATACCCCCTTGATATAGGCAAAGTCACCCGGTGCCCGATCCTGCCGACCTTCCTCAGCGGTCAGCGGGCGGAACGGCGCATTATTGCGAACATCCACCAGGTAACGGTAAGGGGGTTCCATACGCAGGGCATAGGTATTACCGGCAGACTCCACGGCAATAATGCTGGTGATCAGCTCCACCGGCAGATCAAACAGCCTGGCGTAATTTTCGGCATGGTCTCTAAGAACGTCCTTCATCGGATCAGTCTCCTGTTTTGTTGTCTGGTAACTCGTTGCAGATGTTTTTTGAATATGGCCGGAACCGGGTTGGCTTCCGGCTCCGGCCTGGTCTGGGTGGCACTGGCGGTATTAACGATCAGAGTCTGAAGCAGAGCGTCCGCCAGGTTACCGGACTCAACCCCCCGCTTTTTCATCTCCTGCTTGGTCTCTACCTTGATCTTGCGCTTGGCATCTTCATGGAAGCCCGGGGCGGTCAGCTGGGCTTTCAGGCCAGGCAGAGTGAGCAGGTAGCAGCGGCCATCGGCCAGCCAGGCACGGCCATACTTGAACCACATCTCATCCCGGCGGCGATAGTAGCGGTTGCTGTCGGCGGCACTGGTGCCAGAGTTGAAGTGAATCACCGTAACATTCAGCCCGGGCCGCTCCCGGTAATAGCGGGACAGGTATTCCATGGCGCCACGGCCTACCCCGTTGGCATCGCCGATAATGTATTTCGCCTTGTAGAGCCGCTGGGACTCGATGGCTTTTTCCGAGGCTTCCAGAGTGATCTCATCAGGCTTGTCTTTAGGCAGCCACTCTTCCCCGTCCACCATATTGAAGCCCTGACGCACCACTAACCCGTGCTTGTCACTGGTCAGGCCGAAGTCCAGACCGATCACGGGAACCTCTGCCCGGCTGGCCTGATCTGGAGTCCGGCTTTGAGCCGCGTCGATCCAGTGGGTTTTCAGGGTCTGTTCCATGGCGGAGCGGGGCTTCAGTCCCCGAACCCGAACACGGATACGATCATGGTCTTCGTCCCCGTCGCAGTCCTGAAGCAGGTCTTCCCAGTACTTGGGCTTGACCAGACCGTGCATACCCAAGTGATGCAGCTGGCCAGCGGTATCCCGATACGGTAGGGAGTATTCCTGATCAAAATTGGACATCCGGCAGTCAAGATGATGCACCGCGTAACGGTCGGTTTTGTCCATATCGCTGGCAAACCAGCCATCGGGCCGCGTCGGGTTACCGGGGGCAATCAGCCGGGCACCATGCTCAGACAGGGCACCTTCCAGAACCTCCCGGATGGTGTCATCCACCCCGGACGCCTCTTCAATAACGATCATCATACCGCCGGAAGGAGCATCCTCTTTCTGATCGCCGAAGATACCCGCCAGCTGGCCATCGTGATCATCGTCGTCAATGGCGTGTTCACCCTGGAGGGCTTCCGGCTTTTCGGGTCGTGCGGTACGGGCCACGGCTGACCAGTCGGAGTTATCCGGATTCTGATGAACAATTTCAGCGGAAAGCACTTCCCACTCATCCCCAAGCAGCGGCCAGAACCGCTTAAGGCGACGGTGCATCTTGCGGATCTCATTCCAGAGACGGCCAGTAAGCTGGGAGGCAGAAGGGGCAGTACAGAGAGTACGGCTGTATTGATACAGAAGCAGGTGCATCCATATCGCCAGTGCCAGGACACGGGTTTTACCCAGACCGTGACCGGACGGAGAAAGCACCTGCCGCTTGGGAAAGTTCGGGTCCAGCCCATAAAACCGATACAGCTCGACCGGACAATCAAACAGATCAAGCAGAATCTGCGCCTGATAGGGAAGCAACTTGACCCGGAACCCCTCCACCGCGCAAAGGATGGGATCAACCCGCCACCGGACCAGGAGCCACTGAAGACGAACCGCGACCCGCTCAGAAGCGTCCAGAGTCGCCAGTTGTGGCTCAACACCCCTATGCCACCACCAGGCACGAGCTTCGCTACCCGTCATCGGTCGGCACATAGGATGATGTTGAGGCGTAAAACCGGCCATCAGAACATATCCTCAAAGTCAGGCTCATCGAGCGGCGAATTTTTTTCAAAATTTTCCGAGTCAAGGTATATAGAAT
Source organism: Endozoicomonas sp. (assembly GCA_027942505.1). Classification (GTDB taxonomy): domain Bacteria; phylum Pseudomonadota; class Gammaproteobacteria; order Pseudomonadales; family Endozoicomonadaceae; genus Endozoicomonas. Next base: position 7,902 of record JAQFVO010000601.1, read on the forward strand.
GTGGGGGGTGGCCGGAGGGGGGGTGCCCCCCGTCCGCCTGGCGGTCGATCAATAGCGGCTGCTGCGGTGCAAAATAGGTAGCGCCGGCAGGCTGTGAAGGCATGACGCCTGATTCATTATCAGACGTTCGTGGCTGGTAAGTGCCTGATTTCTCTAGAGGTTGCTCGGCCTCGGTCTGCCCTTGTGCCACCAGTGAGACACGAGAGGCAGAAGGCAGGGCCTTTAATGCAGCCTCCAGACTGTTACCCTGGGTTTGCTCCTGCTGATCTTTACTGGAGACCTGCGCCCATAGTTTCAGAACATCCGCTCCCTGCCCGGCCTCAATCATATCGGAAACAATCATGGCAGCGGTTTGTGTAGCAGCAGCCTCATCATCCTGGCTCATCTCCTCCCCAAACTTGCGCCGTCCAGCAGTGGCCAGCCCTTTGGTGATAGCATCAGACAGCAAGCGCCGAGTCTGACTAACGCCGCCCTTCGGTCTCCCCGCTCCAGATCTGGCCCCGCCATGACTACTCATTCCACTCTCCCCAGGTGCTGGCTACCTTGAAACACCTTGATTACCCCCGCCATCGGTCCCCCCGAACCTCATCAGCCTTATTTTGTTGCTCTCATAAAAACAAAGCAAGCATTTCAGGGGCTGTCCCGGTGTTTCTGAATCCGTCCCTGTAGCTGTCCCGTTTTTATAAAATCCGCGCAAATCGGCTTTATCGGCCTCTGATTGGCTCTAATCCCCTGTTACTACTGGATTAATCTATCTGTTGATTACTAATTGATAGGGTAACTGCCCCGTTCGTCCCGAATGCCCCGTTTGGGGTTACGGGTTACGCAATCGTTCTTTCTTGGCTGGTTCCGGTATCGGTTACGGAACTCTATAAATATTCGGAAATCACATCGGGACAACCGGAAAAACGGGACAGGAAACAAAATAGCCACTAAAAACAGGGTATTAGATATTTCCAACTACGGGGCATACGAGAATTGGTTACGGGTCATTGGCTGCGGGTTGCGGGACATCAGGTGTTTTGAGTACAACAACTTGGTAGTTTTTGCTACTGGTGGCTTGGTAACGGATTAGCTTTTTTGGCTGGCTATTGTGTTTTTGAGGAAGGATATAGAGGTTGTTGCCGGGTGCCCCGAAGGTATAGGGGATATCCCTATACCTTCGGGGCTGGCTTATCTATTCCTATCTGGAATCAGATCATCAAAGGAAATATTGTTTGATGGTCTCTTTTTTCTCGACCTGGACTCATGGCGTTCAAATTCTAAAAATACAGTCTTGCCAGCCCAGCGATCCAAGACCAATCCCTCACCTTGCGGCGCATAGCGAAAGAACCAACTCGCCCAGATCAATGCAACGATAAATAAACATGCGAAAGTGTAATGCCACTTCATATAAATTAAATCCTTATCACTTTCTTCAACACCCGCAACAATGCACTCTCACACCAGTCTCCATTAGTGAGCTTCTGGTCCAATATTGCCACCTGCTGCCTTAGAGCCTTTAATTCCTGCAATCCTCCATCCCTCTCAAAGGCCCCTGCAGGGAAAGAGGTACCTTGCTGCAAGGATAAACATTGCTCCAGACGGAAAACCACCTCTGCATTGAACGATCTGCCATTGGCTTTTGCAGAATCAGCAATAATCTTTTTCAACTCTGGAGGGAGTCTTAGTGGGTAAGCATTACTCTCATTAGCCACGGATAAGCCTGTCTACATATTGTATCGTTTTCTATCGTACAGAATTATCAGGCTTGCACAACGATACATAATGATATAGATTTCATATCAGGATAGAAAAGGATACATTTCGAGGAAGGCATTATGAATACTAAGGTAATTTCACTGCGAGTACCTGAAGAACTGAAGCGATGGATAGATGATGAGGCGGCAAAGAACTGCCGGAGCCTGAATAATGAAATTGTCTTCCGTCTGATGAAACAGAAAGAAGAGGAGAATACCGGAAAGTTAAGTAAGCAGTAGAGTCAGCGGACCCTTGGTGTTGCGACCACCAAGAGCCCTCAACAACAACCCCTACGAAAAGGTATATTGCATGAGCAATAGTAGCACCCCTACGCCTGAAACAACAGCCACGATGAAGTCCGTGGCTTTCTATGGCGACCATATCACCACTATCGCCTGGTCTGATAATCATTATGTAGCGATGAGGCCCATTGTTGACACTCTGGGTTTATCCTGGGGCAGTCAGTCAGAAAAATTAGATGATGAAAGGTATTCCGTTATCAGAATCCCCTGCGGGACACCCGGCGGCACCCAACAAACCATCTGCATCCCCCTAAAAAAACTCAACGGCTGGCTATTCTCCATCAACCCCAACAAAGTCCGCGCCGACCTGCGGGACAAACTGATCCGCTATCAGGAAGAGTGCTTCGAAGTACTCTACCAGTACTGGCACAAACCAGCCCAGTTCCCCGCAGCCTACGACTCCCCCTTCGAGCGGATCAACCACCGGCTGATGTACGAACTGCGCCGGGTCAACCCCAAGCTGGTGCAAGCCTACCTGATCGACCAGGGCATCACGCCCGACCTGGTCAACATGCTGCTCCAGGGACAACCGCTGCTGGAACAACAGGGCGCCCCCAACAGCAACATACTGCCCATTGTCGAACTCAACCACTACCTGGAACAAAACGGCTACCCGTACGACGAAGGTCACCGGTTCCTGTTCCGGGAAACACTGGAGAACTTACTAAAAGACCATGACCAGATAACCACCCTCAACCACTTCCGCAACATCGGGCTGCTTTGGTGCGAAAACGGCAGACTGACCAGAAAACTGCCCAAAGCCGTGGCCAACCAATATGCCAACGGTGTTCGCCAGCGGGTTTACGTATTCAATTACAACATTCTGGAGGGTTAAGGTCATGGAAAGAATACAGCAGCAAGTAGAAGCCAGCGCCTGCAACTGTCTGGCAGTAGCCATCATTGAATCCAGAGCGATATCAGAGCACGGCCTGTCCAGCTTTGCAGAGCACCTGACCCTGGAAGAACTGCGGATTATCAAAAAACAGTTGGTCAAGATAACCGATGCAGTCCATAACGCCTGCACCAGCCTGAGTGGAGAAACCCTATGATTGGCAAGATCACCAACCGTGGCGTAGTCTCCGGTTGTCGTTTCGAACAGGGCGAACTGTTCTACCTGGTCAATAAAGTCAACGGGAAAACAGGCATGTGGATGCGGGCCAAGCATGTGATGGTCATGGATGAACTACAGAAAAAGCTAAAACAAACCCCTCTCCAACAACTATTGGCAGACCCGATCTTCTAGAGATCGGGCAACCATGTTGTTAAACTCACTTTGCCGGGTGGGGGACAATCGCAAGACTCCCGCGCCAACCCTTTGGCGTTGAAGCCGCCCGGACCAATCACTCAATAACTCCCGCTTCCCTCAGTTTATTTCTCACCACCTCACCCATCTCCCTGGCTTTCGGAAACTCACTGACAATCCAATCCAATGGAAAGAAACGATGCTTCAGATAGGTAACGGAAGGCGTCGCATCATAATGAGAACACATAAAAACATCACGCTCTGATGCACCTGCCATCTCACCAGGAACAAAGATCACCCCATCCTCACGAACACCCACGGATCGAACCCACTCTGGCAACTTACGCCCATCACCTTCATTCTCGACGGTATACCACTGCATACTCATTACTGACCACTCCATTAGACACAGACGTCAGTGAGCTATGTTATCACCAGTAAGGCAGAGTTATGCGTATTCATCAGCATCGTCTGTTGAATAGAAAAATATGGCATGAACGGACACCGTAAATTCCTGTTCGCAGGCACCACACTCAATCTCATGCACACCTTCTTCATAAAGCTCATAAGCTTCGCTTCCAACAATGTCATATGTTTTTCCGCAATGCGGGCATCGAGGATTGTCTTCCCGTTCAAATATTCGGGTATTTGATTCTTCCCTGGCTTTCTCTAATGCTTCAAACATTTCATCTGTTCCTTTTCATCAGCACACGAACAACAACAGCTTGTGCGGACTGCGCCGCACAAGCAAAGGTTACCGGTACTGGTAAAATTTAATCATCTCCCAGGGTTGTTTCCAAAATGGAAACAACCACTAGCCCAGCTTGCAACTGCCTCCACAGGACACGCCCATTACGCAAAGGCTATGCAAGCTCATTCCCACAAAATCACCGCTTCCTATAATGCAACGAACTACTGCCCCCCTCCGGACAACCACCAGAATAAACCAACGCCCCGCCATTCCCATGCACCGGCGCCATCTCAATAGCACCGCACACGACAGAAGGCACCAACCCAAGCCGCCGATAAACAGCCGACACATACCGCGCCTGGTGCACCGCATCCGCCAGGGCATTATGCTGCACCCCCTCAAAGGGCATATCCTTCTTTGGATCAAAACCAACAACCCGCCCAAGCTCGACCACCGTCCTCACATCCCGGTCATTCCAGAACTTCCACGCCGGTTCCCGCCAGACCAGGTGATAAGCATTACGTAAAATCACATTGTCAAAGCTGGCACCATTACCCCACGCCTTCACCCGATCCCGACAGCCATACACATCAATCCAGCTATCAAAATCAGCCAGAGCCAGAACCAGGTCCACCGCTTCCGGGTCCTTAAATACAAACCGTGCATCATCACCCTGCTTCATCCACCACTGAACCGTAGAAGCATCCATCTGCAACCCGGCATCCACCGAACTTTGCAGCGAGACCACCCGGTAAAACTCCTCACCAGCCTCCCCCGTCTGAGGATCAAAAAAACAGGCACCAATGGTCACAATGGCAGCCTCAGAGCCATTGCCCATAGTTTCCAGATCCAGCATTACATGTTCCATCACTGATCCCTCTTAGGAAAAAAATTCACATACCCATTCCAGTAAGCCGCCTCAGCCCCGGCCGGCAAGCAAGTAATCTTGGCCACCCGGCTCCCATTCTCCCGCTCAAACACCCGGCCAATCGTCATATTCCGATAACGCTTCTCACCGCTCTGCGGGTCCAGGTATTCACCCACTGCAATCACCAGGTCTTCAACATGAGTCATTCGTGCCATTGCTATTCTCTCCCTGCCACGATGTAAGAATTACCGCTCTTCAGGATCAACCGCTCAGCCAGTAGCTGGTCAGCCAGCTGCCTTGCCTTGCTATAACCCACCCTCAAACGGTCCTTAACATGGCGAACACTGATCTTCTCCCCCGCTTGAAGGGAGAGCACCAGCCCCCGCGCCTGCTCATAGTCACCCAACTCTGTCGTCTGCTCTTCCAGGACAAACGCCGGCTGACTGATTTGCTCTTCTGCTTCGCTCCCGCTCCCCAAAAACGTTTCCGCCTCCTGTTCTTCGGGAACGTTCTCCCGTTCCTGCGCCCGCTGCTCCCTGCCTGCCAACACCGGCAACACCGAGGCCAACACCGCCCCGCCATCCATCAACAGAGCAAACACCAGCCAGACAACCCCCCGCAACGCTTCCGGGCTCACCCCGTACAACTGGGCCAGCACACTGGCCACCGTCGTACTGTTCCCGCCGTGTTCTTCCCGCTGACTCACCTTGCCCAAAGTCTCAAGGGCACGGCTACGAAAACCGTTCGCCATATCCAGCCGCGCCGCTTCCTTATAAAGCTGTGTAGTCTCATCCACCGCCAGCGCCTGCCGGTTCATCTGCTCCCCGTATTCCAGGAAGGTCACCGCCGCCCCGGTAGACACCAGAAACACCAGCGAGCAATAAACCAGTGCCGGCACCGCCAACCAGAACCGTTTACCCTTCAGCCAGAGCACCGCTGGCGGCAACAACACAAACGCCGTCAACTGAATCACCATGCCACCGGTTGCCATTAACCAGGCTGCCCCCTCACCATCCGCCAACTGAAAACAGAGCCACCCGGTACAACCAATGGACAACCCCCTGAGCGCCCAGCCCGACGCCATCAGCGCCCCCTTCGTAAAACCGTTCATACCCGCCCCTTTTGTTTTGAAGTTTTTAACTGCCGCCCAATCAGCCCGGATAATCAAACCTGTCCTGATCCGCCACACCCGCCTCATCAACCTCCCCCAGCAGCGAGCGGCGAATGTAATAAACCCTGGGCCGGTCCTTCTGCCCCTTGATCATTGGCGACTTACGGGCCAACCGGCCCGGCTCCACCCACAGCAAATCCCGCTTCTTCAACTCCCGCAGGGTCATCTTGTCGTCAAACTCGCCGGTCAAATCGTGGAAGGTATCCGTCAATGGCAGAATGTAATCATCACACCGATAGCCCAACATATCCGGAATCTCAGAAGTCCAGTCCACATGCTTGAACCGGTGCAGGTTAGTCAGCAGAGTCTTGCGCAAATGCGCCAGGGCGCGATCCTCTTCACTCTTCTCATCACCCAGCATCTCCAGCCACAGGTGCCGGACATTGGCAATAGCCTCAAAGATCTGGTCAGGCTGCCAGTCCAGAACAAACGCTTCAGAAGCCAGATACCCAGCCACCCCCACGGCAGCCAGACGACGGATAACCCGTTCACCATCGGGCGGCAGTTCAATATCTTCCAACAGCTTGGCTTCCATGGAACGGACCAACCCATGCACCTCACTTTTGAACTGGTGCAACCCTTTCTCCTTCGCCTGTGCAGCCAGCCAGCTGGCCAGAGTGGGTCCGGCAGTGCCGAAAAAAGTGGTAGAAGCTGTTTTCAGATCCTGGGCAAACTGCTTGTGTGTCTTGCCATGACTTTGAACAATCAGCAGGGGATGACCTTCCGAGGTCTCAATAGGAATATCCGGCAGCCGGTGCCGCTGCCCGCCCTTCATGGCCTGCCCCGCCTGCTTCATAATCTGGCTGACACGCTTCTCGCCATTACTCAGGAAGAACATCTGCCACGTCTGCTGTCGTCTAAGCCCGCCTTCCCCCTGGCTCCGGCCTTTCGGCTGACCACCGGCCAGCATATAAATCAGGTCGCCCAGCTCACTGCTCTCCACCTGCGAGATCTCATCAATACAAAGCACCAGATGATTATGCAGCTGCGCGGTGGCCTCCAGAGCGTTACCAGTGGCATACCACTTACGAATAAAAGAGTGCTCGCCCCCTTCCTGCGGGTCCGAACCCTCCCCCCAGACAGAAGCCGCCACCTGGTGCAGTGTCGTCTTACCCTTTGACGTGGTGCCATAGAAGTGAAAGCCACCGCTCTCTACGTTGGCAAACTGAAGCACCGGCCCCGCCAGCGAGCACATTAAGGCAAACATCAACAGCGGGTTACCGGTGCAGGGCCTGGCCACATTCAGCTGCCAGTCCCTGAGCTTTCCTTCCCGGCGAATGCAGCTCATATCCTGCTGGTAAGACTGTGGAAAAATAATGTCCCTGTCGTGCGCCCCGATCACCCGATCCGGCAGGACAAACGCACAATCCTGCCCACGGATATACCAGCCCAGCTTATTAGAGATCAGCGCCCGCTTGCCCCGGTCATTACTCATCACATCAAACATCCGGCACATCATTCTCTCCTTGCCCGAGAGAAAGCCCGCGCCCAACTCCCGCAACGTCATGGCCAGCTTGCCCGCAGAATCCGAAAGAGCAGCATCAGGCAGAGCAGAAGTAATCAGCTTCCAGTCCGGATCAAAGAACTTAAACACCACAAACCAGGTGCCAAAATTATCCTGCGCCATGGCATCCACCCAAATTGGCCGCACCGCAATACGGTCACCTTGGCGCCAGTCAATAATCTTGCCGTTCTTGTCTTTCACCGGAGAGGGCGGCGCAAACACCCCATCAGTACCAATCTCCCAGCCACCGTCCACATCAGGCCAGGGCATACCAGAATCCGGATCAAGGGGAACATCATCCTTCCACAGAGCTTTCTCCTGTTCAGCTTCCGCCTCCCCTTCAGCCTCAGCGGGAACGTTAGTCACTTCATCAGGAGGATTTTCAGGCCAGTTCTCTGGAAGTGGATCAGGGTAATCCCCATCCATGGGATCAAACGACGGCCGACGCTGAGACACCCACGCCGAAAGCCCCGCCGGACTCTTAACCGTCTGGCCATCAGGCCGCTTGCAGCCACCCGCTGGGCAATCCCGAAAGCCATCCTTACGGATCACATCACAACCGGCAGGGCCACAGGTACGGGCATGGTTAATCTTGTCCTGGCACTCCTTGGAGCGATAACTGGAATGGCTGCTGCTAGCATCGTGCAACCGGCCATCAATATCGAACCGGGCACCGTTGGTCAGCATGGCAAACCACAACGGTTCCTTAACATCGTTCTGGTTATCAGGATCAGACGCCCACTTCATAAACCGGCAGCGGCTAAACATAGCCTCCGCTTCCGCGGCTGTGCCCAGCTCCCGATCTGGGTCACGCTCTGGCACCTCCTTCAACGGAATAGCGTTGCTGTCTTCCAGAACAATACTGTCCGGATCTTCATCAATAAACTCATCCACATAACCGACAGCTACACGGCCATTCTCCAATATCGCCGCCAGGTACTGCGGCCCGTCCGGGATCGTCTCCCCGCTTTGCGGATCAACCCAGGCACACAACCCCCTGGAATAATCCCAGCCGCCATGCATAGGCAGGCCAATCAGGTTGCCAAACCCCTTTTTGGTCAGAAAAGACTGAGCCGGAAAGAACCGGTCAAAGGTAGAAAAATCCTCGCCGTCTCGCAGGGCGCCTGCTTCCTCCATCAACCAGCGGCCAATCCCGCGCACCTTTTGAGCCGACACCTCACCATCAAAGAAGATCCAAACGTGATAACCAGTGCCGGATTTACTCCGCTCAATATGCGCCCTAAAGCCCTGGCTTTCGCAGATCTGCCAGAACTTGCTCACCTCATTCCAGACCTCAGCGGGGTCCAGCGTCCCCTCATGGTCATCAAAATCCGTGGCCAGAAACTTCACCGTCTCCGCCATTGATAACGGGTAAACCCCGTAACGCTTCTGCCCCCGCAGATGCTTCACCAGCTCAACATCAGTAAAGTGCTTGCACAGCCAGCGTTCACCAGTACGCTTGACCATGGTCTCCTGCTCGCTCTCCTGCAACACATAATCATGGGCAATGCGCCGCTCCCTAACCGGACTCCACCCCTTAAACTCCTGCCCCTCTTTACTGAACTGGTAGAACTGTGGAAACACATCCCGACGCCCCCCGACCAGCTCAAACATCTGAGCGGCCAGATGCAACAACCCCTCCTGAGTAGTAGGCCAACTCATTGAACATCCCCCTGGCTGATGCTGGGCCGATAAATCTGGTTGTAATCCAACTCAACCCCCCGTGCCCGGAACAGCCTGATCAGCTTGTCCGCGTTATCCTTGTTCGGGTAGCTGACGCCCTTTTTCCAGCTATAGACCGTGGTGCGGTCAATAGTGAGGTGCACACAAATCTCTTTGCTCGTAATCCAGCCAGAGCGCAACCAACCCTGAAACACAGTGATCAAAATATCCTTGTCAGCCACGCTGCCCTCCCAAAATATCGTCTATATTGGTGACATGAGAAAAACACATTACAGAAATAAAAAGCCGAAAGGCCAGAAAAGTGGTGAAGTAGCTGCCATTTATCAAATTCTGCGCCTGACGGAGAATGGTGCAATAAACACCACAATTTTTACCGGACGGAGCAAAACCATGGCAGTACCAGGAGACAACGTAAGAAAACGCAGACAAGAAGCAGGACTCTCCATGCGTGGCCTTGCCGAAAAGTGCAAACCCGCGCTCGACCACACCACCATCCACCGGCTGGAAAAAAACATCGGCTTCACCCAAGACACCTTGGACCGCGTAGCCTCTGCCCTGGGTTGCCACTATGCCGACTTCTTCCTGCCGGCAGAGTTGCAGGGCTGGTCTGAACTCGGCGAAGACGATAAAAAGCAAATCGCCTTTATGGTCCAGAATGCCGCCCTGGCTGCCCGCTATAAGAAAGCCGGTGGCCAGCTTTAAGCCTGCTCTCCCCATAATACCTTCCTCCTGTTCCATTAAGAGCACCGTCCAGATCACTGGCCGGTATTTCCCTTCATTAAATTTTTTTCATTTGTTGTCTTGAAAACAACAACCAACATGGTCTAATCTAAGCACAACGTTGTTTTGAAAACAACACGTTCCTCAAAAAGAGTTAACAACCTGCACTGGAGAGTGATCATGGCCCAAGGCAAATGCTGGAAATGGAACGCCAAAAGAAAGCGGTTCATCTACGATTATAAAAGCAAGCGGCTGGGCATCCCACGCACCCGCGCCGCCTTCCGTTCCAATGACGAAGCGGAATACTTCCACAGCCAGGTATTGCGCCAGTACCTGGGCCTTCTTGACAAGAGAACTGAACAGAACGCCCCGGAGCGCCTGTTCGGTGAAGCCCTCAGCGAATACCTGGAAACCATCAGCCAGAAACTCCTGAGCCATGGCGACAACCTCAGCAACGCTGCCGCCCTGCGCTGGCCTTACCAGTACCGTGGCAAGTTCTACCGGCTGGAAGAACTGCCCCTGAACGACTCAGACACCGGCATCCTGGCAGGACTAGAGCACTGGCTGGCTGATCAGACCGAAGTGGTCAAGCGCGCCTACCTCAATAAAGAGCTGTACCAGCTTCGGGACGAAGACGGGAAACCCACCTGGTATCACCAGCCCAACCCGGCAGACACCAGAACCCCACAGCCACGCCAGCCAGTCACCGGCAGCAAACTGGCCAGCCAACTGGACCAACTCGCCGGCCGCGGCCCCTTCAGTGCGGACACACTGCGCCTGCGCCAACAACTGGTCGCAGCAGTACTCAAGGCCGCCTATAACAAATTCCGCTGGACACAAGTCAACCTGGCCGACTTCATTGAGCGCATCGAAGGCCACGAAGGCCACAAAAGAAAGCTGGATACCGACCAACTCCACCAACTGATCGAACAGGCCCGACAGAACTACGGCGAGATGTTCGCCCTGCTGATCATGGGAGCAGTACGCATCGGCTGGCGACGTGCCAACCTGATCGGCCTGACATGGAACCGAGTGATCTGGCCAGCTAACGGTGAGCCGGGCTACCTGTTTATCCCCAGGACCAAACAGGCCACCTTCAACCCACTGAACAAAACCCTGCGCCGGGAGCGCACCAAAAACGGCGATGAGCTGATTACGGTAATGGATGAGCGGACAGAACAGCTACTCCGTCGCCTTTACGACCTGCGCCACCCGGACTCCGATGTCGTCTTCCACGATGGCAGCGGACACTACTGGGGAGAATGTCGCAAGCCATGGCACCAGGTAAAAGAACTGGCCGGAATAGATCCGGACTTCCGCTGGCACGACCTCCGCCACACCTGGGCCAGCGACCTGGTTAATGCAGGCATCGACAGCCAGACCATCATGGAACAACAGGGCTGGAAGTCTCACAAGATGGTAGAGCGTTATGGCCATAAAGACCTGGCCACCCGGTTAAAAGCCATGAGGCTGGCACAATGAACCCGATCCTGCTCCTGCTATCAGACACCGTGCCCATGTCCTACCCGGAGATCGCCATCCACTTCACCAGGCAGGAACGGGCACACCTTGAAAAAACACTAACCCAGCTGGTTCAGGAAGGGAAAGTATTACACCGTCGTAAACCCGATGGCGGTGTAACCATCAGCACCTTCCAGCTGCCCAGAGGCAGCCATAAGCAGATCTCAATTTTTGATATCGAAGGAGCGCACTGACCATGAAGGTACAATTCATTAACAATCCAGAAGAAGAACTATTCGATACCGTGATTGCTATCGACTACATCATCCTTGACGGCGTTGAAATCGGACACGCATACCTGCGGGATGGTGATTTCGGCAAACGTTATCAGGTTGTGCTGGAAATCGTCACGGACGAAGCAGCCCTGCACAGAAGAGAGCTGATTCATGGCCACGGCAACAGCAGAGAGGCCGCTCTAAAAGATGCGTTAATTAACACCCGCAAAAAAATGGAAATTGCAGTACAGAAACTCGCCGCCATGGAAACCAAAATAACAGGGGTAGAAATTCATGAACAAAAAGAAGAGCCCAATACCACCGGAAGAATACTCGGTTAGTTACCGGGAAGCCGAACGCCAGCGATTAAATGCACTTTACGAACAATTCATCCAGGCGGGAGGCCAACCCAAACAAATCGCCTTCGGCGTAACCGCTGAAGTACTCAGGGCATTCAAGAAACGATAATTAAATCTGGAGCAAACAATGAAAACAAGGCATAAGCACAGGCCCGATCTGACCGGCCCTTGTCCAAAAAGCAAGGAACAACTGGCAGTTTTCACGTTAGAAAACGAGCCCGGATTAGCTTGTGATGACGATGATGTTAAAAGCATGACGAGCGCAAAGGGATAACCAATGGAACCAGCAAAATACCTGAACACCAAGCAAGTAAAGCAACGCTTCCAGTTCACCAGTAGCGTCACCCTCCACAACTGGCGCAAGAAAAAGGGGTTCCCCAACCCCATCAACGGACGCCTCTACTCCATAGCCGAGATAGAGCAATGGGAGAAACAACAAAGCCGGGGTTAGCCCGGCTTTGTTGTTTTTAACAACTGTATCGTTATCATTTTTCTATCATTCCTACTTATATTCTGCGTACATATATGCGTACATAAAACCAATATAAAAACCAGAAACCCCATATATATCAGGTTATTACAAAGCAAATACCATAATCGTGGAAATAGAAAGAGTTCACAGTCATTGGTTCTGTTTACACACCACCGGCGCCTCAGTTCTGTAAGAGGCTTCATTATTGTCGCTGAGAGCTTGAGAGACCAGAAAAAGAGAGTTCTGTTGATTGGTCAACCGCTATCGCGTGATGAGCCTCATCAGTCAACCAGGAAACATCAGCCTGCCCGCGGGTCAGTTCTAAAAGCTGAGCATTAAGCAAGTCAGAGTACTCACCGGAGACGGCAACGTCTATGGTCACTCGCTCACCATAGCGACACCCAATCAGCTGCGCATCGAACTGCTCCATACAGTGGCGGACGGACTGCTCCTGCGAGTAATCGCACTGGATAACGCCCTTAAGCAGTGTTACCCGTTTGATTAACGGCAATTGCTCACAGGCACTTTGTACCGCTGCACTGTACGCCCGCACCAGGCCACCAGCCCCCAGACGGATCCCACCAAAATAACGCACCACAACGGCAACAATTTCCCCGACACCCTTGTGCATCAGCACATTCAGCATGGGCTTGCCGGCCGTCCCGGATGGCTCACCATCATCATCACAGGCAATAGCCGCGCCACCGTGCGGTGCACCGGCAATAAACGCCGTGCAATGGTGGGTGGCATCAGGGTATTTTTGTCGAACAGATTGGATAAATTCCAAAGCCTCCGCCCTTGAAGTGGCTGGAGCCAGCCAGGCTATAAAGCGGCTTTTCTTGATTTCAGTCTCAACGACAACAGGTTTTGCAGGAACATAATAATCAGTAGACATGACGGTCTGGAGCATCTCAATCGGTAGGGGCCGATTCTAACTCAAAACCGTCGTTAATTTAGTTCGGTGAAGGTAAAATAGTGTTTCAGCGTATCCACCAACTCAATGATATCCGGGCCAGCATTGACAATGCTGTAACCAGAATCAAAAAACTCTGGCCCCACATCAGGCTTACACCAGTGACAGCGAGCATCAAAATCAAGGTATCGCTCACCGGCACCCTCGTCGGGCACAATAAGGCGCATATTGTAAACAGCGCCAATCAATACCGGTACAGAACTGATCAGCATTAAGCCATTGCAACTGATATTACCAATACTTCCCATGACCCGCATGGTGTTACGGTTGTAGATTTTGAGATAATCCTGCAACTGATGGCGCTTAATCAAGCGGTGCTCCTTTCCGCTGGGGACTGGTCAATAATTGTTCTTATTAAGGGCGCCTTGAATACGGCTATGACGCGGGGTTGTTGCTGGTGCACGCAAGGTCTGGGAAAGCACCAAATTCATAACAAGTTCAAAGGGTTAACTGTTAGCACCAGGAACAACACATGCTGCAACTTAATTTGGGGAACTTGTTAACCTGCAACCATTCTTATTACTTTTCAGGCTAGCAGAAGAAATGGGGCAAATTAGGCATCAATTAGTGAGTGGGCGGATAACCCGCAATTCTGCGAAAGGTTAAACAAAAAGGCTGGAAATTATTTTTTTAATATAACGGCGTAATTACCTCAGGCCATTTTTTTGACTGGCGTTTTTCTGGAAAAAAAACTGCCGGCAGCCAGCAAAAAAGCCACCGGAGATTTGGCCTGAATCGCTACTGAATCGTCAATCCTGGCGCCTTCGGATTCACAAAATCACGTACCGTATTTTCCATCTGAAGCAAGCTCTGGGAAACCTGACTCTGGAATGAACTGAATTTTCGGCTAAGCTCCTTTTGGGTTTGGCTTGATGCCTGTATCTGTTTCTCCCAGGTCTGCTGGATCGAAACCTGCTCCTTAAGGCTGACAATTTCTGCCTGAAGTGCGTCAATGGTTGAGGTCATAGAGGAGTTGGCTACCAACTGCTCTGCAGCCAGTGCTTTAACCACCTGATTTATTTCCGACACTTTTGCCATAGCCTGCTTAGCAGACGCGTTGCCATCACTGGCTTGTTTAGCGGCTTCACTGACCTGCTTTTGCAACTTCTCAACATTTTGCCTGTTCTCCGTGATCCACTGGCGGTTGCGCTTGTTGGACACATCCCAGAGCTTACGGATCTCAGAATTGACCACCTTTAACTCACCGCGAAACGACGAGTCACTCTGGGACATGGTCTCACCGGTCTGGGAAACCTGACCGGTAACCTGGTTTAGCTGTTGCCGGGTCTCTTCAAGCACCTGACGAGTGTCAGCCAGCGTTTTGCGCAACTCAGACATCTGCCAATAGCCAGCCGCAGCGACCCCGACCAATAGAGCAAACAAGAAACCCGAAAATAGATAACCCTTGTCATTCGAGGTCTCGTGGACATTACCATTGCCACGATGCCTGGCAGGACGTTGCTCGGCTATCATGGAAAAGTCCTGATTTTCTGAAAGAGTTTTTTTATCCTCTGCCATAGTCACCGCTTTGTCATCAAAAACACCGCCCTTCCTCCGGGGCGATGCTCCCAGCTCATGGCTGTTGTTGTTAGTCGTATGAAGGGGAAAAGGATTTTAGAAGAGGGAAATCCTCTGCCCCAACCATCAATTCTCCCATGCCTTAAAGCACATGGCTACCAGCAACCATCCCTGTGATTTTTCTGCCAGATCTACCTGCCGCCCCCTCCGATTACCGATGAACCACGTATAACCATTACGGAGAATGGCACTTCTGACAAAATAGTGCGAGGGCATGAATTACATGGATTCGCACTAGTCGCAGTGCTACTATCACCGTGCGAAAGGATCAGGTCCCTGAACGCAAGCAGTATTATTCCAACCGTTATTCCAAGCAAAAAGTGGAGAAGACACATGGCCTTTCAACTACCTGAACTGCCCTTCGAGCGCGATGCCCTGGAACCTCATATTTCCAAAGAGACGCTGGATTACCATTACGGCAAGCATCACCACACCTACGTCGTCAAACTGAACGGTCTGGTTGAGGGCACCGAGCAGGAGAACAAATCCCTGGAAGAGATCATCAAGACCTCTGAAGGCGGCATCTTCAATAACGCTGCACAAGTGTGGAACCACACCTTTTACTGGCAGTGCCTGAGCCCAACCGGCGGCGGCAAGCCGACCGGTGAACTGGCTGACGCCATCGACCAGACATTCGGCTCCTTTGACGAATTCGTGACAAAGTTCTCTGACATGGCCGTCAACAACTTCGGCTCATCCTGGACCTGGCTGGTAAAAAACAGTGATGGCTCCCTGGAAATCGTCAACACCAGCAATGCCGGCACACCGATGACCAACGGTCAGAAGGCTCTGCTCACCTGTGACCTTTGGGAGCACGCTTACTATATCGACTACCGAAATGTACGCCCGGACTATCTGAAGGCCTTCTGGGCCTTGGCCAATTGGGAGTTTGCGGCAGATAACTTTGCCAGCTGATTGACAAGGCTGACAACTTTTCAGGCTGGGAATCGGACCTGGTAAGTTGGGAAGCAACAGGGTCTTTCGGGGAGGTTGTCGCAAAAGGTCAATCTTCCCACCGGCGGTTGTCCTGGCGGAAGCTCGGCCCATGGCTCCCAAGACCTGGAAGATGAAGCCTGGCTGAATCCAGACCGGTCAGCCGCCGGGCAGCTAAGTCAAGCTGTCTGTGTTGAGGTGACAACCATGTTGACAAACACCGTTAATCGTTTAGTTCTCTGGCAGGCCAATGGGAATTACAGGGCAAAAAGTACGGCCGCGACCCACAAACACCTTGGCCAATATAGAGGCTTCATGATCAAAAAATCCGGGTTGATGTCTGATCAGGTTATCGAGCAGAAGCTTGATGTGAGACAGCAGTTAACTGCGAATCCAGTATGCACTTACACGACCCTCAACAACTATTTTATTATAAGATTGCATCTCCCCACCATTGACTAACTCATCAAATATCACACCAACTAACTTTCCAATCATATATTCATGGATAGTAATTACTAAAAAGGTCTTGTCATGAGGTCTTAATTCATAATAATCAGATGACCGAAAATACACTAAAGCTCCCTCAATAAAATATTTATTTTCTGCAAAGAGACTTCTTAGTTTAACCAGATTACTTTTTGCCAATTGAGCCAATGTTTTACCCTGAGCATTTTGACGAAAACTCTTATTGATTTCTCGGGTGAGATTCTTAATAACTGTTTCCGTTATGCCATCAGAGAGTATTTCTGCCGACGTAGCACCGCCCTTCAAAAAATCTTCCCGAGATCGAACAATATAGTCAACTCCTTGTGCAAGAATCACTCCCTCGTTCATTGACATCAATTCTTTTGCAATAGCATTTTTGACATCACTCATTAGCTCCTGACTGATACCACGACTCCAATCCTTAAAGTTATCTAACACCCCTTTCTCTTGCAGCCATTCGTAATGATCTTCATAACCAGCAGCAAGATACTTTTTCCCATCAGCAACAGCAGCTTTGAGTATTTCATCATCGTATGGTATTTGAATACGATCAGCCTCTTCTTTGATGATACCATAATGATAAGGAAAGATTCTGGTGATACTTCTTAACGTCTCGCCATATTGAGCGGGTATCATCTGCTCGAGATCTATCAGGCCTAATCTACCCTGCTCCAAACCGTCAATGGACGCTTTATACAGGGGTAAATTATCGTATCTGACAAAATCTTCTACACCGGCACTCTTGCCAGGGGGATGAACCCGATAATCCAGCAGATCAGAGGTAATATCACATATAGTAGAAAGTCTGACCACCTCCCGTACAGCTTCATCAAACAGACCAGTCTGCGAACAATAAAGCCGCATGTTATCAAAGCTGTTAACACTGATTGGCAGTCTTTGTTCAATTAAATAATTTTTCACAGGAATAGCTTTTGGAATAATCAGATGTGAGCATCCGAGTTCCTCAAGCTGATCTCTCATAAGTAGCACCTGAATAAAACGGAGATTGCTACGATTTAATGATTCCTTAAGTACAATTTCCGGATAAGCTTCAGGCAAAACAACTCTCGTAAAGCCAGCTTCAGCCTAAGGCATTTCCCCTACAGAGTCCGGATTACATAACAGCTTGTACTCAACAAGAGCAACAGTTGATAAAGCTCCTTTCCTACACAGATATGACCGACCAACGCGCTGAATGATTCTTGCAGACTTATCAATTAATAATCCATCTTCCCCAGCCTTGTCGTTTAACCATTTGATAATGGCTAATAAACGTTGTTCTTCCAATAGCACGGGAGGTGACTGCTCACTTGTTTGTGGAATACCATCATTTTCTGCTATTTTTTCCCGACTGGGAAAAGTGAGCACCTTCTTTTTTTCTGATAATAATTTTTTCAATAGAGAAAAGTGGGTATCCTTCCATTTTTTTGTTCAAAAGAGTGAGAACTTTCTTACTAATTTTCTGTCTGAGCGAAATACAAATCAAAAAGTAGTCATCAAAAGCCTCACTGAGTGCAGTGATTGGAGAGGTTGGTTATGCAAAGTCTCAATCAAAAAAACATCAATCCATCAGCAGCGTGCACTGGCTTGTCTGCAGTCAGGTCGTTTGACGAAGGGTGTAGTTCTCCTGCTACGACGACGCCTCGTTGATTAACAATTCTCCATAATTCCGGTACTCAGAACGCGA